>JAICSR010000420.1 GCA_025936795.1 Ktedonobacterales bacterium
ATCGTCGGCGGTGGCGACTCGGCGGCCGCGGTGGAGGCGGCAGGCGCGGCGGACAAGCTCACGCATGTCTCCACCGGAGGCGGCGCCACGCTGGAGTTCCTGGAGGGGCGCACGCTCCCCGGCGTGGCGGCGCTGCTCGACCGCGCGCAGATTCCGGCGGACCTGCGCGCCAGTGGCGGGGAGGCTGAGCGATGAGTGGAGCGGCTATCCGGCGGCGACCAATCGTCGCGGGCAACTGGAAGATGAACTTCGGGCCGTCGGACGCGCACGCCTTCATCATCCGCATTCTGGATGATCTGGAGCGCATCGCGGGGGTTGATCGGGTGATCTGCCCCCCGGCCATCTCGATTGCGGCGGCGCATGCGCTCACCGGCGCGAGTGGCGTGGCGCTGGGCGCGCAGAATATGTACGACGCAGAGCGTGGGGCCTTCACGGGCGAGATTTCGCCGCTGATGCTGCGCGGCCTCTGCGAGTACGTCATTCTCGGCCACTCCGAGCGGCGCGCGCTGTTTGGCGAGACGGATGAGCTGGTCAATCGCAAGGCGCTCTCAGCCCTCGCGCATGACCTGAAGCCGATCGTCTGTGTGGGCGAGCGGCTGGAGGATCGCGACGCGAACCTGACGGAGCGCGTCATCTCGACGCAGGTGCGTGGCAGTCTGGCGGGGCTACCCAGCGAGCGCCTGAACGATCTGGTGGTGGCCTATGAGCCAGTCTGGGCGATTGGCACGGGTCGCGCCGCCACCACGCAAGACGCGCGCGACGTGATCGCGATCATCCGCGCGCTGCTGGGTGAGATGTATGGCGACGAGGCGACCGCGGGCGTGCGCGTGCAATATGGTGGCAGCGTGACGGCGGCCAACGCGCGCGAGCTAGCGGCTGAGCCAGAGATTGATGGCGCGCTGGTCGGCGGCGCCAGCTTGACAGTGGACTTCGTAGACATCGTGCGCGCATTCGCCGAGGCGAAGAGCCTGGGCTAGCGCACAGGCCGTCATCGACGTCTTGTCGCCAGGCGCAGTCTACGTGATACCGACGGCTAGGAGGCTGCCATGCCTGCGTCCATTACTACCGTTCCCGGTTCCAAGCCGCGCGGCCTCCTGCGGCTCGTCTTCCGGCTGCCCATCGCCGTCTATCGGCTGCATCTCGGCTGGCTCTTCGGGCGGCGGATGCTGCTGGTCACGCATCGTGGGCGCACATCAGGCCGCATCTATCGCACGATGCTGGAGGTCGTGCGCTACGATCCAGCGACCCACGAGAGCATCGTCGTGGCGGGCTACGGGCCGCGCGCAGACTGGTATCAGAATATCCAGGCGCAGCCCGCCATCGCCGTGCAGACTGGCCTACAGCGCTACGCCCCACTTCAGCGTGTCCTGACGCCGGACGAGGTAGACGCCGAGCTAGCCAGCTACGAGCGCCGCCACCCGTGGATTACGAAGCCGCTGCTGGGCAAGTTCTACGGCTACGATGGGACCGCGAAGGCGCGGCGCGAGCTAGCGGAACGGCTGCCAATGGTTGGATTCCGCCCAGCGAAGTGAAGCGCGATAGGCGCGACGGAAACCCGGCGTCGTTCTGGACTTCACGCCCAGTCCTCATTGGGGCTGTCGTTGAGTGTGTTTTCGCGCTCGGCTTCCGCTCTACACCTCGCCTGCTGGAAGTCTCCCTATATCGAGCGCACTCGTAGCGGAACTTACTCTGCGCGAGGAGACCTGCGCGTTGGCGCTGGCCACTGGCCGCATCGGAGGGGAGAAACGCCGTGCTTGCGATGGTCATTCTCGTGGTGGTGGTCGTGGCGTTCGCGTGGAATCTGGGCGTCCACTATACCGGCGCGGTGATGGGCATGCCCTTCGCCGCGCGCTCCATCGCGGAGTGGCCCGCGCTGCTGCTGATCGGCGTGTTCACGATCCTCGGCGCCACCTTCGCCAGCGGGCGGGTTGAGACAACCGTCGGCCACAGCATCATCAATGATCGCTACGTCCACATCCCCGACGCCATTGTAATCGTGCTGGCGGCTGGCGCGCTGACGATGCTCTACAACTACTGGAAAATTCCCACCTCCACCATCCAGATCCTCGTCTTCTGCGTGGTCGGCGTTGGGCTGGCTGGCGGCATCCCAATTCAGTGGAACACCATCGGCGCGCTGGCAGTGGTCTGGGTGATCGCGCCGTTGATCGCCTTCGCGCTCGGCTTTCTGCTGACCCGCCTGCTCGATCTGATGATTCCGCCAGCGGCGGCGCAGGCCGAGGCTCAGGCGCAGCTCCGCCTCGCCAGCGCGGACCCGAAGGGCGAGGCGTCCACTGCGCTGGTGCGCTGGTTTCCTGGCGTGGCGCTGGCCCGCCATCTGCCGCCAGAGACGCGCGCGGCGGTCGCGCAGTCCGGTCGCAGCGCGGCTCCTGGCCTGACGCTGGCGGCGCTACGCTGGCTGCCCGCGTTGCTGGTCGCTGTGGGCGTCTTCGCCTCGTTCACGCTCGGCGCCAACGATGTCTCGAATGCGACGGGCGCCTTCATCCTCACCCACCTCTTCTCGCTGACGCTCGCCGGGCTGATTGGCGGGGTGGCGATGGCTGTGGGCGCGCTGACCTGGGGGCGGCGCATCTTGCATACCGTCGCCTTCGATGTCGTGCGAATGGACCTGACGATGGCGAGCGCGGCTCAGGGTGTGCAAGCGCTGGTCGTCATCGTGGCCGCCACACAGGGCTACTTCACTTCGATGAATCAGGCGCTGATCGGCGCGATGGCGGGGGCCGGGTTTGCGCGTGGCCGCGAGACCGTGCAGCGCAAGCAGATTCTCGGCATCCTGCGTGGCTGGGCCATTGGGCCGCTCTCTGGGCTGGCGCTCGCCTTCGCGCTCGAATGGATCACGCGCCTGCTCATTCACTAGCGGAGGGTGAATGTCGAATAAGCGGGGGTGGCTGGCGGTTGAAACCGCGCCTGGAGGGCCTGCGGGCCGCGAAGTCCGCCTGCGCGGACTGGGAATCGGCGAGCGTGGACCCGCAGCGCGCGGCCAGCCGCAGCGTCCCCTTGCGAGAGCGCCGAGCTGGCCGTCACATCGCTCCCACCCATGCTGAGCAGCGAGAGAGTCCGTTCTGTGCGTCTATCAGTGCGCTTTCTGCGCCGCCGCGTTCAACGCGCGTAGGGTTAGCACGCGCGTCAGGTGGCCGCGATAGTCGGCGGAGGCGTAGCTGTCGCTCAGCAGATCGAGGCCCGTCGTGGCATGGGCGCTTGCCTGTTCCACCGTCGCCGCGAACGGTTTGCCGCTCAGCGCCTGTTCCACCGCCGTCGCACGAACCGCATGCCCACCCGCGCCAGTGACGCCCACGCGCGCCTCCACACAGTTCCCCTGCTCATCCAGCGTCACCACTGCCGCCACGCCCACTACCGCGTAGCCACTGGCTGGATGACGCAGCTTCGCATACGCCACACCCGTGCGTGGCCTATCGGTACCCTCGAAGCGCACCCACGTCAGCAACTCGTTGGGTTCGAGCGCCGTTGTCAGCATATCCAC
>JAICSR010000570.1 GCA_025936795.1 Ktedonobacterales bacterium
GACCTCAGCGGGCATGGTCGCTCAGCCGCCATCCCCCGACAGGTGGATGCGCGCTTGCACCACCACGACGCCGCCGACCTGCTGGCGCTGCTGGAGCGGCTGGGGCTGGTCGGGACGAACGAGGTCAACCTGATCGGCTATAGCGATGGAGCGGAGACGGCGATCATCCTGGCGGCGCTGCTTGGAGAACGCGCCCGCTCGATGATGATCTGGGGCGTGAGTGGACGTGTTCCGCCTGCGCCGATTGTCGCGCTCTACGCCGACCCAGAGGCGCGCATCCGCTCGTGGCCAACGCTGCGCACCGAGTTGGAAGGGCTGCATGGGCCAGGAACGGCGCTGCCGCTGCTAACGCGCTGGGCCGCCGCGATGGAAGACTTGCGCGCGGAGGGTGGCGCCATCAACGACGACGAGGCCGCGCGCGTCGCCTGCACGACGCTGGTGATCGCGGGCGACCACGACCCGTTCAATCCGCTGGCGGCTACGCAGGCGCTCGTCGCGCGGCTGCCACATGCGCGGCTCGTCACGCTGCCCGGCGCCGGTCACGATCTGCTGGCCGAACGCGAGGCGCAAGTGATCGCGCTGGCGCGCCGCATGCTTGGAAGTCCGCAGCGATGACCGACGAGAGACACAAGGACATGCCCGTGGCCGACCATCCAGAGCAGACCCAGCAATCACAGTCTCAGGCCGCCGCTGGCGCCAGACCAGCGCCGCAGCCTACGCCGCATCTGGCGCGCGCAGGGGCGGGAACGCCGACGCTGCTGCTGCATGGCTGGGGCGCCAGCAGTGACCTCTTCGCCACGACGATGCGCGGGCTGGGCGATGGCTTCGACCTGATCGCGCCAGACTTCCCCGGCTTCGGCGCCACCGAGCCGCCGCCTGCGCCCTGGGGTGTGGGCAAATACATGGAGTGGACGCTGGCGCTGATGGACTGGCTGGGCGTGGAGCGCGCTAACCTCGTCGGCCACTCGTTCGGCGGACGGGTCGCCATCAAGCTGGCTGCGCTGCATCCGGAGCGCGTCGCCCGACTCACGCTGACCGACGCCGCTGGCATCCGCCCGAAGCGCGATTGGCGCTACCATCTGCGCGTGCGCGCGTTCAAGACGTGGCGGGCGCTGGCGCAGTCGCGCTACACGCCGCAGCCACTGCGCATGTGGGCGGCGGCGCAGGTGGCGCAACAAGGCTCGCCCGACTATAAGGCGGCCAGTGGCACGGTGCGCGGTAGCTTCGTGCGCATCGTCAACGAAGACCTGCGCGAATACCTGCCGCGCATCCAGGCGCCGACGCTGCTGATCTGGGGCGACCGCGACGAAGATACGCCGCTCGCCGATGGTCAACTGATGGAGCGGCTGATTCCCGATGCGGGGCTGGTCGTCTTCGAGGGCGCGGGCCACTTCGCCTATCTGGAGCAATCCGCGCGCTTCTGTGTGATCGTCAAAACCTTTCTCGAAGGATGAGGGCTATCGTGATCGGGACCGTGATCGGAATGCTGGCGCTGATCGTCGCCGCCCTCGTCTGGCTGGGCTGGATGACACGCGCGGGCCTGATGGGCGCGCGGATGTATCAGATCGAGGAGTATGAGGGGCCGCGTCTGCTGGCCTGGGGACGCCAACGCGCCTGGCTCGCGCCCAACGCTACGCTGGCGGGCGCCGCGCTCGCGCTGGTCATCGCGCTGGTGGGGCTGGCGCTGCCTGCCGACTGGCGACGCGCGGTCGCAGGGCTAGCCTGGCTGGCGGGCGCCGCAGTGGCCGTAGCGTTCTGGCGCGCGCTGCCCGCGAAGAAGGCGCTGGTCTACACGCAGCGCATGCGGCGCATCCTGGGCGTCGCCGCCGGGCTGGGGATCATCGTGGCGGCGCTGCTGGTGTGGACGCTCGCAGCTTTGCCTGCGCCCATCGCGCTGTTTGGCGGGGTGGTGATCCTGCTGGGCGCGCCACTGATCGTCGCGCCGCTGCTGATTGGCGCGAACTGGCTGCTCAAGCCGGTTGAGGCGCGCATCCA
>JAICSR010000098.1 GCA_025936795.1 Ktedonobacterales bacterium
CGCACGCTCGTGGCGCAGGTCAAGTGGATTCCGGCGGGCGAGGGCGTCAGCTACGGCGCGACCTACATCACCGATCAGCCCACGCGCATCGCCACGCTGCCAGTGGGCTACGCCGATGGCTTCCGCCGCGCGCCGCACAACTGGGGCGAGGTCCTGATTCGCGGGCGACGTGCGCCACTGCTGGGCCGCGTGGCGATGGATCAGTGCATGGTGGATGTCACCCACATCCCCGGCGTCGAGCAGGGCGACGAGGTGACGCT
Source organism: Ktedonobacterales bacterium (assembly GCA_025936795.1). Taxonomy (GTDB): domain Bacteria; phylum Chloroflexota; class Ktedonobacteria; order Ktedonobacterales; family JADMIN01; genus JAKAIY01. The sequence continues at coordinate 261 of JAICSR010000098.1, forward strand.
GATCGGGCGGCAAGGCGACGACGAGCTCACCGCGCAGGCGGTGGCCGAGCGTCTGGGAACCAGCGCCTACGAGGTCGTCTCATCGCTGCTGGCGCGTGTGCCGCGCCTCAGCTAGTGGAGAGCAGTTGAGTGGCGCCACCTATGGACGTGCGGGGCGTGCGTCCTCGCTTGAAAGACGGGAGCTTTGTGGCCCTTTTCCGTAACACTTTCTGGACGCCTTGCGAGTACAGTGGTAGCAACCTGAGGTGTGACGCCGAGTCAGCGATGTCTGGAGATAGTTCGCTTCAGTCCAGGCATTTCGGCTTGTAGAGGTGCAGACCGAACGCAGCCGTCGGAATGATGTTGAGGGAATCCAACGATGTTGAGCAGCCGGAGCCTTGCCCAACGCGAGCATGCTACGCAAAAGCGGCATCCAGACCTCAATGCGCTACGCTATGCTCAGGTGATCTGTCTCACGCTCATGTGCGCCGCAATCGCGCTGTTCACCCTCGCGCTGCCCGCCAAGTATGCGCAACTCACGGCGCTTCAGCAGGCGCCCGACGCGAACGAGGGTACGCTCTCACCTGCCAACGCGCTGTCGCTCACCCACCTGGGGTTCACGCTCCCTGCCGCTGCGCTGTTTCTGGTCGGACTTCAGGCGCTCTTCGCGCTGGTCTTTATCGCGCTGGCTCTGCTGATCTTCTGGCGCAGCAGCGCTCACTGGATGGGGGTACTGACCGCGCTCTTTCTCGCCGTCTTTGGGACAGTCAGCTTTCCTGACACGGTGGATGCGCTTGTGGCAAGCCATCTCCAGTGGTGGTGGCCTATCCATTTGCTCAAATTCTGCGGCGCGGTGTGCCTGGGCCTGTTCATCTTCCTGTTCCCGAATGGACGGCTTGCGCCTGGGTGGATGCGATATGTGGTGGCCGTCTATACTCTCCAGCTCATCCCGTTTGATTTTCTTCCTGCCGACGCCGCGCTCAACACGTCTCCGCTCTCGACTGCCGTGTTCATCGGCCTGATCGCGATCGGAGCTTTTGCGCAAGTCTACCGCTATCGGCGCATCTCATCTCCGGTTGAGCGCGAGCAGACGAAATGGGTTATGGTGGGGCTTGTCTTCACGCTCATCAGCTATATCGTGACAGAAGCGTTGCTGAATCTGACACAGCCAGACGTCGTCATCCACGCGATCAGCCCCCTCGCCTACTACCTTACCGTCCTGTTCATCCCAATCACGATCACCATCGCGATTCTCCGCTCGCATTTGTGGGATATCAATATCCTGATCCGACGTACGTTGGTCTATGGCTCGCTCACCGCCACGCTGGCGCTGATCTATTTCGGCTGCGTCATCGGCGCCCAGACGCTCATTCACCTGCTCACCGGCCACAGCGAGCAGAATCCCGCAGTGATTGTACTCACCACGCTCTTCGTCGCCGCGCTTTTCCAGCCGGTTCGCCAGCGCTTGCAGCAGGTGATTGACCGGCGTTTCTACCGCTCCAAATATGACGCGAAGCGGACATTGGCCGAATTTGGTCGGCAGCTGCGTACAGAAGTTGAACTTGATGGGCTTCAGGCGCATCTGGTCTCGGTAGTAGAGAAGACGATGCAGCCTTCACACATCTCGCTCTGGCTGCGGACGCCACCCACCCGCTCCCGGTAGCGAGCAATGGCAATCCCTACACAGCGCCTCCGTTCATGCTCTTGCATTTGCCCTTGCGTCGCGTGCTATACTTCATGTGTACCCCCTCCCAGGGGGTATGGGTAAGAGGGAGGCGCGAAGACGATGCGAGCAGATCAAACGGATGTGCTGAAACGGCTCAACTACATCGAGGGCCATATCGGCGGCATTCGCAAGATGGTCGAGAGCGACCAGTATTGCGTGGACATCCTGAAGCAGACCTATGCTGTGCGCAAGGCTATCGAGAAGCTGGAAGCGGTGATTCTGGAGAATCATCTGCACGGTTGCGTGCCTGAAGGCATCCGCGAGGGACGCGAGCAAGCGGTGATTGATGAGCTGATGCAGCTCTATAACCTGGCGGGCAATCGCTAGGCGCCTACGGGCGCAGACGGGCGCAGACCGGACGCATCCCATGCGAGGGCGTCTGAGGAGGAGGACGCACGGTGGAGACGATGAAAGAGCAGGCGCTCGCGCCCGACCAGGTGGAGAGGCAGACGCGGCCAGCGGCGACGGCTACACTGGCGCTGGAGGGCATGACCTGCGCGTCGTGCGCCATGCGTATCGAGAAGGGGCTGAAGAAGCTGCCCGGCGTAACCGACGCCAGTGTGAATCTGGCCACCGAGCGCGCCACCGTCCACTACGACGCCGCGCAGGTGCAGGTGGACGATCTGCTGAAGAAGGTGAGCGCGGTGGGCTACAGCGCCACGCCGCTGGGCGAGGCTGCCGCCGCGACGCCCGCCGATGAGACTCCCGCGCCACTCGCTGAGGGAGCAGCTCCCACCACGCCCACTGGCTCGGCAGCCGAGCAGCTTGGCGAGCGGCGACGCGCAGACCTGCGGCGCAGGGGCGTCACGCTGGCGCTGGGTGTCGCGCTGACGATTCCGGTGGTCATCCTCTCGATGTTCTTCATGAACGCCTTTCCCGGCGAGACCATCCTGCTGCTGGCGCTCACCGCTCCCGTCTGGGGCTACGTTGGCTGGGACTTCCACAAGACTTCACTGCGCGTGCTGCGCCACTTCGGCGCAAATATGGACGTGCTGGTGAGCCTCGGCTCGACGGCGGCCTTCCTGATGAGCGTGGTCGCCACCTTCTGGCCGCAGATCGTCGGCGAAACAACGTTCTACGACACGACCGCGCTGATCGTGACGCTGATCTACCTGGGCAAATATCTGGAGGCGCGCGCGAAGGGGCAGACCAGCGAGGCCATCTCGCGGCTGATGGGGCTGCGCGCGACCGTCGCCCACGTGCTGCGTGAAGGGCGCGAGCGCGACATCCCGGTGGAGCAGATTGTGGCGGGCGATACGTTGATCGTGCGCCCTGGCGAGAAGATTCCGACCGATGGTGTGACGCTTTCCGGCGAATCCTCGGTGGATGAGGCGATGCTGACCGGTGAGAGCCTGCCAGTGGAGAAGCGCGCGGGCGAGCCACTGATCGGCGCGACGATCAACCAGACGGGTATGCTGCGGATGCGCGCGACGCGCGTGGGCGCCGAGACGACGCTGGCAGGCATCATCCGCATGGTGGAGCAGGCGCAAGGCTCGAAGGCGCCCATCCAGCGGCTGGCCGATACGGTCGCAGGTATCTTCGTGCCAGCGGTGCTGGTGATCGCGCTGCTGACCTTCATCGGCTGGAGCGTCGCGGGCTACGCGCTCGGCTTCGCGCCTGCCGCATCAATGAGCGGCGGCATGCTGGCGACCAGCCCATGGATTGTGGCGCTGGTGGCGGCCATCGCCGTGCTGGTGGTGGCCTGCCCCTGTGCGCTGGGGCTGGCGACGCCGACGGCCATCATGGTCGGCACGGGCCAGGGCGCAGAGCAGGGCATCCTCATCAAAAATGGGGAGAGCCTGGAGCGTCTGGAGCAGCTAACTGACCTTGTGCTGGACAAGACGGGCACGATCACCCGTGGCAAGCCTGAGTTGACCGAGGTGACGCTGGCGGAGGGCGCGGCGCTGGACGAGGCGCAAGCGCTGCGGCTGGCGGCGAGCGCTGAGGCGGCGTCGGAGCACCCATTGGCGCGGGCCATCGTGGCGGGCGCCGAGCGGCGCGGCGTGACGCTGGAGGCCGATGTGCAGGCATTCCAGGCGATTCCCGGCGGCGGCGTGGAGGCGCGCGTGGCGGGCCAGCCGACGCTGATTGGCTCGCGGCGTCTGCTGCGTGAGCGCGGCGTGGACGCGGCCAGCATCAGCGCATTCGAGCCAGCGCTGGAGCGGCTGGAGTCGGCGGGCCAGACGGCGATGCTGCTGGCGGTGGATGGCGCGCTGGTTGCGGCGCTGGCCGTCGCCGATACCGTCAAGTTCGGCTCGCAGGAGGCCATCGCGCGGTTGCAGGCGTCTGGCGTGACGACCTGGATGATTACCGGCGATAACCATCGTACCGCGAGCAGCATCGCGGCGCAGGTCGGCATCGCGCCAGAGCATGTGCTGGCCGAGGCGCTGCCCGGCGAGAAGGCCGAGCAGGTGACGAAGCTGCGCGGCGCGGGCCGAGTCGTCGCCTTCGCGGGTGACGGCATCAACGACGCGCCTGCATTGGCGCAGGCCGACATCGGCGTGGCGATGGGAACAGGCACAGATGTGGCGATGGAAGCGGCGGGCGTGACCCTGGTCAAGGGCAACCTGCGCAGCCTGGTCACGGCGCACGCGCTCTCGCGCGCCACGATGAACATCATCCGTCAGAATCTGTTCTGGGCCTTCGCCTACAATAGTGTGCTGATTCCCGTCGCCATCGCGTCGCCCGCCATTCCCTGGCTGCGCGAGACGGCGCCAATCTTCGCAGCGGCGGCGATGGCGCTCTCATCCGTGACGGTCATCAGCAATTCGTTGCGGCTGCGGCGCTTCGGCGCGCGGCAAGTGTAACCCTGCGTTTCAGGATACGCGCCCAACGTCAACCGGCGCTGGGCGTAGAGAAAGTGAGCGGATCACGCATGGCAATGGTCGAGATAACCCTGTCAGTTCCCGATGTCAGTTGCGAGCACTGCGTCAAGACGATCAACGGCGCGCTGGGCGCGGTCGCGGGCGTCGAGCAGGTCAGCACCGACATTCCCAGCAAGACCGTCCACCTGACGTACGATGCGGCGCAAGTGAGCATGGAGAAGATCGAGGAGATCCTCGATGACGCCGGCTACACCATCGCAAAGTAGCGGCGCATCCAAAAACCTCACCCCCAGCCCCTCTCCCACAGGAGAGGGGAGTCCGGAGGTCCGTTTCCCCCTCTCCTCGCGGGAGAGGGGGCAGGGGGTGAGGTTTCCCTATTCCAGCGTGGCGAGCGTCGCGGCGGAGTCGGAATCGCTGGCGTCGGCGGGGCGCTTCGGCAGCAGCAGCGCGGCGACCAGCAGCGCGACCGAGGCCACCAGCACCGGAGCGAAGGCCAGCCAGGGTAGGTGGAACCAGTCCCACAGCACACCGCCGACGTAGGGGCCGACGAAGGTTGCGGTGTAGCTGATGCCGAGGCTGGCGCCGGTCAGCCGGGCCACACGCGCGCCGTGCGCGAAGATGGCGGGCAGCGCAATCGCGAGGGTGAAGACGGCGGCTGCCGAGCCACCGATCAGCGTTCCCCAGAGCGGCTCCAGCGTGGGCGGCGTCACCAGCCAGCCGACGACCGAGGCCCCCGCGATGCTTCCCGCCACGATGAATGGCCAGCGCTTGCCTGCGAGCCGTTGCGCCACCAGTGTCAGTCCGATGCAGACGGGAAGCTGCGCCGCGTTGATGGCGAAGAGCGCGAGTGGCGTCATCGCATTGGCGCGCAACGCCTCGTTATAGGGCGCGACCCAGCCATTCATGCCGAAGTAGACCACGCTTCCACCGCCCATGATCGCGCCGATCACCCACGGGCTGACGCTGCGTTCACTGCGCGCGCTCGCAGATGATGCCGCGTGTGGGGTTGTGACGCTACGCGGCATGGTTGGCAGCGCGGGCGCGGGCGGAGCCAGCCAGAGCCAGAGCAGCAGCATCGCCGTCAGCGGGATGGCCCACATCAGCAACGCGGCGGGCCAGGCGTTAGGTCCGAACCACTGGCGCATCAGCGGGGCCGTCGCCGAGGCGCCGAGCGTCTCGCCGAGCGTTAGGCCATCAGTGAAGATCGCTGAGACGAAACCGATGCGCGCGGGGAACCACTGACGGGCGAGCGTCGGAATGGAGGTCTGGGCGAGCGCGATGCCAACCGCCAGCGCCGCCGTGCAGACGTAGAGCGCGATGGTGTTGGGCCAGACCCCGCGCGCGACAGTTCCCAGTGTGGCGAGCGCCAGTCCCAGCGTCACGCTCAGTCGTCCACCGATGCGCCCGGCGACACGCCCGGCGGGCCACGCGCCCAGACCCATCATCAGCGAGGGCAGCGCGGTCAGCAGGCCGGTCGCGCTATAGCTCAGCCCCAGATTCGCGCGTATGATCGCCAGCACGGGCGGCACGGAGAGCAGCGGTGTCCGCAGGTTGACGCCGACCAACAAGATCAGTGCGAACACGCCAATCGCCGCGCTGACTGTGGTCGCGCGCCAGCCCACCGCTTTGCCCTGCGCCAACATCCGCTCCCATTGCAACCTGCGGCGCCCGACCGTTAGCCAATCGCTCTCTGTGGCGCGCGTTCGCGTATCATCCCTATCATACGACGGCCCTGCGCCGCGCCGCCGAGGAGCATGCCAGGCGATAGACAGCGCTGCCCGCTGGGTGTATGCTTAGGGCCGCTCGACCCGCCCGCGTCGCACTGCGTCGCTGCAAAACTGCCGGGCGCGACCGTCGCGCATGCTGATGTGATGGGAGGATGGCCGTATGGAGCCAACGCCGCAGGACCAGCCGCAGGGCGCCTGGCAGACGAAAGACGCCTTGAAGGTCGCATTTGAGGAGTACCGATTTCTTGCCGACAGCACCGACAGGATCACCGACCGCAGGCAGACGGTCAATACACTGTTCGTCTCGATCAATGCGCTCTTTCTGACCGGCGTGGGCTATCTGCTGTTTCAATTCCTCCAGAACATCCGTGAGGCGCCATTCTTTCTGCTCGGCTTCGTCGCCATCGCGATCATTACTGGAACCATCAACCGCGCCTGGCTGCGGTTGAGCGAGTCGAACCGGCGGCTCGTAGACCTGCGTATCCGCTATCTCCAGCAGCTCGAGACGCATCTGCGCGACGGAGGGGCCTTCCCAGACGTTGAGACGCCGCTGAAGAAGGACGAGATTCGGGCGGACGGCGTGGCATTCGTGAAGACGCGCGGCACGTACACGCTCGAAGAAGTACTCTTTAACCCGGAGGCGAAGAAGGAGCCGTTTGGCTTCTCACGCGCCGAGCAGCGCATTGGCGAGACATTCACCGTCGCCTACAGGGTGGCGCTCGCTATCGCCGTCATCGCCTGGGTTGTGGTCGTGGTCCTCCCGCTATATGTTCAGGGCTTCCCACATTTCTAGCTGCGCCCAGCGAAGGCGCTATCCCAGCCGCAGCACAGCCACCGCGTCGGCGGGCAGCGTGATGGCGCCGGACAACAGCGCAATATCCGTTGCGGATGCAAGGATGACCTCGGCCCCGCCATCTGCCAGTGGCACGGGCTGGGCGTGGTCGGCGAGGTTGCAGGCGAGAATGATTGGCTCACGCGCGACGGTGAGCCAGCGCGCCACCTCGTCGTAGGCGGTTCGCGTGGCGCGCATGTCGCCATCGGTCAGCGCGGGCGTCGCGCGGCGCAGGCGCAGCAGGTTGCGATACCAGGCGTAGAGGCTGGCGTGCGGCTCCTGCGCCAGCTCGCTCCAGTCCAGCTTCGAGCGCTCGTAGGTCGCGCGCGCCTGTGGGTCTGGCACATCCGCTGGATTCCAACCGAACGCAGTGAACTCGTTGCGCCGCCCCTCGCGCACCGCCTGGGCCAACTCGGCGTCCTGATGGTCGGTGAAGTAGAGGAAAGGGGCGCTGGCCCCCCACTCCTCGCCCTGGAAGAGCAGCGGGATGAACGGCGCCAGGCAGACCAGCGCCGCCGCCATGCGCAGCCGCCCCAGCGAGAGCAGCGCCGCCGTGCGCTCGCCTTGCGCGCGATTGCCGATGTGGTCGTGGTTCTGGCTGAAGACGACGAACCGATGGCCAGACAGGCCAGTCGTTGGCCTGCCATGCCGTCGTCCGCGCGCCACCGAGTAGCGCCCCTCGTAGACATAGGCGTGGCGCAGCGCGTGCGCCAGATCGGCCAGCGCGCCGAAGTCCGCATAGTAGCCGTCGCGTTCGCCAGTTAGCGCGGCGTGCAGGGCGTGGTGAAAGTCGTCGCTCCACTGCGCGCTCAGCCCATAGCCGCCCGCCTCGCGCGAGCGGACCAGGCGCGGATCGTTGAGGTCGCTCTCGGCGATCAGCGTGAGCCGCCGCCCAAGCTGCGCCTCCAGCGTCTCGACCTCGCTGGCAAGCTGCTCCAGCAGGTGAACCGCCGACTGATCGAGCAGCGCATGGACGGCGTCGAGCCGCAGCCCATCGCAGTGATAGTCGCGCAGCCACATCAGCGCATTGTCGCAGAGGAAGCGCCGCACCTCGTCGCTGCCGGGGCCATCCAGATTGATCGCCATGCCCCACGGCGTCGTGTAGCGCGCGGTGAAGTACGGGCCGAAGCGCGCGAGATAGTTCCCCGATGGCCCTAGATGGTTGTAGACCACATCCAGCAGCACGGCCAGGCCGCGCGCGTGGCTGGCGTCCACCAGCCGCTTCAGCCCCTCCGGCCCGCCGTAGGTGTTCTGCGGCGCGTAGAGGTCCACGCCGTCGTAGCCCCAGCCCCACGCGCCGGGAAACTGCGCGACTGGCATGATCTCCACATGCGTGACACCTAGCGCGACGAGGTGATCGAGCCGTGCGATGGCGGCGTCGAATGTGCCTGCGGGCGTAAACGTGCCGATGTGCAGCTCATAGATCACGGCGGCGGAGAGCGGCGGCGCCTGCCAGCGCTGGTCGCTCCAGGTGAAGGCGGCGTGGTTCACCAGCGCTGAAGGGCCGAAAACGCCCTCTGGCTGCCAGGGCGAGCGCGGATCAGGCAGTGGCTCGCTGCCATCTACGCTGAAGGCGTAGGTATCGCCTGTGTCAGCCTGCGCCTCGACCTGGCGCCAGCCATCGCGCTCCGGCGCCATGCGCAGACGCTCGCCGCCGAGCAGCAGATCTACCGCGTGCGCGTCTGGCGCCCACACCCGAAACAGCCTCATGCCCATCCTGCGCTCCCTGCCGCCTACTTGCCTGCATTGTTCTCAGGATTGTCGTCAGGGCTGGCGCCTTCTTTGATGAGCAGCGCCACGGGGAAGCGACGTAGCGCCTCGGCCAGCGCGACCACGCCGCCGTCGAGCGCATCGCCAGTCAGGGTATTGCGCCAGTGGCCAGCGGGTAGCTCCAGCGTAGTATCGGCCCAGTGGTCGCCCAGCCCGATCACCAGCCGGGGCGCCAGCGCGATGACCTCGTCGCCGCGCATGAACGCGACGAGATGCGCCGCTTTCGCCCCCTGCGCGCTCAGCGGTGTATAGGCGCCATGCGGGCCGAACGCCGCCGCATGCTCGCGCCGCGCCGCCAACGCCTGCCGGATGAGCCAGAGCTTGGGCAGCCCCTCGTCGCGTCGCGCCCAGATGTCCTCTGGCGTCGCGCCTTCCAGTTCGCCGAGCAGCCGCTGGCGTAGCGCGTAGTCCACCGGGCGACGGTTGTCGGGGTCCACCAGGCTCAGGTCCCACAGGTCGCAGCCCTGGTAAATATCTGGCGCGCCCGGCGCCGTCAGCTTTAGCAGCGTCTGCGCCAGCGAGTTGACCCAGCCTGGGGTCTTTAGCTCGTCTACGAAGATGCGCAGGTCGGAGACGAACCGCTCGTCGGCGAGAGCGCTTGCGATGAACGCTTGAAGCGTTTGCTCATACTCGGCGTTGGGCTCCGTCCAGGATGTGTGCTGCTTGGCCTCGCGCGCCGCCTTCAGCATGTATTCCATCACGCGCTCCTGCTCGATAGGCCACGCGCCAATCAGCGTCTGATAGAGCAGGTATTGGGCGTTGCGGTCGGGATGCTCGCCTCCGCACAACTGCTCATTGCGCGCCGACCAGCGCCGCACCGCCTCGCCCCAGCGCACGGGTAGCTCGGAGAGCAGGCTCAGACGCGCGCGCACATCCTCGCTGCGCTTGGTGTCATGTGTCGAGGTTGTCAGCATCGTCGCTGGCCAGCGCTCCTGGGTCGCGGCGCAGAAGGCGTGGAATGCGTCCACCGAGCGCCCGAAGACGGCGGGATCGCCGCCCACCTCATTCAGCGCAACCAGCCGATTGTAGCAGTAGCAGGCGGTATCCTCGGCGCCCTTCGCCATCGCTGGCCCGGAAAGCTGCTGGAAGCGCATTACCAACTCGGATTCCAGATCGCCACGAATGCGCAGTTGCAGCACATCGCCGAGGAAGCTGAAGAGTTCCGGGGCGAGGTCAGGGCGCTGCGTGCGCGCCGCCTCCACCGTCTCGCGGATGACGCGCACATCTTCCTCGCGCACGATGCCTGGCTCCGCGCGCACATAGGTGCGATAGATCGGCATGTTGGCGATGGTCACACGCAGCGCCTCGCCTAGCTCGTGGCGCGTGTAGTCGCGCATGCGCCAGCGGCGCCGACAGATAGCCAGCCAGAGCGCGGTCAGCCGATTGACATCGCTGCCCAGCGCCTCACGCAGCGCCAGCAGTTTCTTGGCGCGCACGATCTCGCCGTAGTCGCCGGGCTGGCCGGTGAAGCTGGTATAGAGGTCAGTCATCGGCGCCTCGCCAGCCGGATCAACGAACAGGCCGCCGACCGTGTTGAGGAAGTCATAGCCCGTCGTGCCAGCGACCGGCCACGTGCCCGGCAGCCGCTCATCGCGCTCCAGAATCTTCTCGACGATGATCCACGCCTCTGGCGCACGCTCGCGCAGCCGCCGCAGATAGGCCTCCGGGTCGCGTAGGCCGTCAATATGGTCCACGCGCAGGCCAGAGACGGCCCCCTGCTCCAGCCAGCGCAGAATCAGCGCGTGGGTATCGTCGAAGACACGCTCATCCTCGGCGCGCAGCCCCGCCAGCGTGTTGATGTCGAAGAAGCGGCGGTAATCCAGCTCGCGTTCGGCGGCGCGCCAGTAGGTCAGGCGAAAGTTCTGGCGTTCGAGCAGTTCATCGAGCGCTTGTGGCTCGCTGTTGATCTCGGTCAGCGTCGCGTCAATCGCGTCGGCGACCTGCTGGTCGCGCTGGCAGAGCTCACCAAGCTGGCGGCGCAGTACCTCTTTGTCGCGGTGACGGCGCAAGACGCTGGCGGTATCGGCGCGCGAGGCATGCGGCAACTGCGCGAAGGCGTCGGCCAGGAACGCCAGGTCATCGGAGCCACTGCGCTCAGCCGCCTGCGTCAGCAGCGGGCCGAGCGAGCGCGGCGCGACCGGCAGGCTGTGGTCTTTGTAGCGCACGATGAAGCTGCCGTCCTCGCGCGTCAAGCGAATCTCGCCCGCCTCCAACTCGCGCCCATAGTGGTCGCCGAGAATCGGCATGAGCACGGCGTTGCGCAGCCGAGCTTCGGGCGGGTCCCAGTCTACATCGAAGTAGGCGGCGTAGCGGCTTGATGGGCCATTCTCCAGCACGTCCCACCACCACGAGTTCTCGCGCCCACCAATCGCCATGTGGTTCGGCACGATGTCGACCGCCAGCCCCATCCCCACGCGCTGGAGCGTAGCCAGCAGGCGCGCGAAACCCGCCGCGCCGCCCAGCTCTGTGTTCACCTGCTGCGGGTCTACGACATCGTAGCCATGCGCGCTGCCGGGGCTGGCCTGCACGATGGGCGAGCTGTAGAGGTGGCTCACCCCCAGCGCGGCCAGGTACTCTGCGATGGCGGCGGCGGCGTCGAAGTCGAATGCCTGGCGCATCTGCACGCGGTAGGTCGCGCGCGGCTCAGCGGACATAGCGCATGACCGCCATCGAGTGGCCGACGAGCAGATACTGCGC
>JAICSR010000256.1 GCA_025936795.1 Ktedonobacterales bacterium
AGGCGCAAGACCTCGGCTGGCAGCACCTCCAGCGTCTCGCGCCCTTCGTCGCTATGTGGGCCACGCTGTGGCGCCAGCAAATAGCCCACGCGGTCGGTGATCAGCAGCGCCACGCCCGCTGGCGCGAGCAATTGCTCGATCAGCGCGAGATGCCCCGCGACGACGCGCCGCTGGAAGTCGCGCTCGGCGGCCAGATAGCCGGGATGCGCCGCGCACTCATCGGCGAGGTCAGGCGCGTAGACCAGCAGCGTATCGAGCGCATCGAGCAGCGGCAGGCTATAGAGCTGGGTGAGGGTCAGCGAGCTAACGACCAGGCCGTAGCCCTGCGGCTTCAGCCCCAGCGCCCAGGGGTCCGGCGGCTGCGCGACGGGTGTGCGTTCGAGGCAATCCGCGATGGCGCTGAGGATGCTGGCGCCGCGTCCACTCCCGCCCAGCGCGCGCAAGTCGGGCCAGGGCTGCCCGCGCAGCTCATCTTGCAGCGCGCCGCTCACCCCGCCCGTCAGGTCAACCGAGACCGTGCGCACATGCGTCCGTAGCCGCTCTGGCAGTTCGGCGCGGGCGCGTAGCATCCCCTCAGTGTCGAGGTCCGCCAGCGTGAGGGGCGAGCAGGCGCGCGCAAGCTGCTCCAGCGGTAGCTCCGTACAGGCGCCAGCCCCCAGCGCGACGGCGGCGTCGGGCGCGGCAGGGCCACGGGCGTCGAGCGCGGCCAGCAGCGCCTGCTCGATCTGCTTGAGATGCTTCGCGCTATACTTGCGATACCAGTTGCGCCGCTCGGCTCCCTGCGTGCGCTGGTTATCCAGACTGAGGCGTTCGATACGCACGGAACTCGCTTGCCTCTCCGCTCACCGATTCGCTGGCTGGGGGGATGCGCCACCACGGCGCGCAAAGCCGCGCGCCATGGGGCATTGTATCACGGGCAGCGTTACCCCACCGTCTTCTGCAGCGCGGCGAGGAATTGCGCATTGACTATGATGTGCGCTGGTCAGGTTCGCTGAAGACGCTGATGGGCAGGCCAAAATACGCCGCCAGCTTCTCCATATGGGAGAGCGCGAGGCGGCGCTTGCCTGCAAGCACTTCAGAGATGATCGAAGGCGAGCCAAACAGCGGCGCCAGGTCACTCTGCTTCAGGCCATTCTCTTCCATGAGGTAGCGCAACACAGCGACACCCGAAACAGGTGGGATGACGACATGCGCGTTCTCGTAGGTCTCCACCAGATCGGTCAACGCGCTCAGATAGGCTTCCTCGGCCTCTGAGCGCTCAGACTGCTCGACCAGGCGGTCGAGCGTCGCCAGCGCCTCGCGCAGATGCACATCATCGCGAATGGAGATCAGTGGGAAGGCGCGCACGAGCGCCAGATAGGCTTCCATGTCGGCATATTCAAACAGCATCGCTGTGGCTCCTTCCGCGTCCCAGTCCGCGCAGGCGGACTTCGCGGCGCCGCAGCGCCCTCCAGGCGCGGTTTGAACCGCCAGCCGACGTGCCTGTGCGGCGTACGCTAATACGTCATCAACCGCGCTACCCCACCGTCTTCTGCAGCGCAGCGAGGAACTCCTCGTTGGTCTGCGTGCGCTTCATCATCTGCAGCAGGCGGTCCATTGTCTCGACGTACTCGTTGTTCTCCAGCGAGGCGAACATGCGGCGCACCACCAGCACCGAGCGCAGCGTCGGCGCGTCGAGCAGCAACTCCTCATGGCGCGTGCTACTGCGCATGATGTCAATCGCGGGGAAGATGCGGCGGTCGGCCAGCTTGCGGTCAAGGGTGATCTCCATGTTGCCAGTCCCCTTGAACTCCTCGTAGATGACCTCGTCCATGCGGCTGTTGGTGTCAATCAGCACGGTCGCGACGATGGTGAGCGAGCCGCCCTCCTCCACGTTGCGCGCCGCGCCGATGAAGCGCTTGGGCGGGTTGATCGCCGCCGGATCGAGGCCGCCAGAGAGCGTGCGCCCGCTCGGCGAGATGGCGAGGTTGTAGGCGCGCGTCAGCCGCGTGATGCTATCCAGCAGTAGCACGACATCTTTGCCCGCCTCCACCAGCCGCTTGGCGCGCTCCAGCGCTAGCTCAGCGACATGCGTATGCGCGTCCACCGCTTCGTCGAAGGTCGAGCTAAAGATCTCGGCGCGCACGCCTCGGCGCATCTCCGTCACCTCTTCGGGCCGCTCGCCAATCAGCGCCATCATCAGATGCACATCGGGATACTTCTCGGCGATGGCGTTGGCGATGCTCTTCAGCAGGATCGTCTTGCCTGCTTTCGGCGGCGCCACGATCAGCCCGCGCTGCCCACGCCCGACCGGCGCGACCAGATTGATCAGCCGCCCAATCGTCGCCCCAGCGTCCGTCTCCAGATCGAACATCCGGTTCGGGAAAATCGGCGTGAGGCTATCGAAGTTGGGGCGGCGCTTGGCGGTTTCCGGGTCCATCCCGTTGACCGCGTCCACGCGCAGTAGACCATAGTAGCGCTCGTTGTCTTTGGGCGGACGCACCTGGCCGGAGACCATGTCGCCCGTGCGCAGGCCAAAGCGGCGAATCTGCGTCGCCGAGACGTAGACATCCGTCGGGTTGGGCCGCGCGCCCTTGCGCCGCAGATAGCCCAGCCCCTCGCTGGTCAGCTCCAGCACGCCGGCGCTGAAGGTCGGCCCTTGCCGCTCCGCAGAGGTCTGCAAGAGCTGGAAAATCAGTTCTTCCTTAGAAAGCGCGGTGTAGCCCGAAAGGTCCCAATCGCGCGCAATATCGCGCAACTCGGTGACAGTTTTCGGCTCCAGTTCAATGATATTCATATAGGTGAAGGCGTCCGACAGGAGCGTCTCCCCAGACGACGCTCGATGGATGTGTGACGCCTTGTCTCCTTTCGATGCAATGCTGCTCTATCAGGGGACAGCGAACAAGGGGGTGACGGGCTGGCGCACGACACTCGATGCGCGTGCGGATAGCGAGTTACCAGCGTAGAAGAGGTGCTGTCTGTCGTATGTCGAAGTGAGGAACAGACACGTGAGGCGTTCCAGAGGCGGCTAGCGCCCTGGGCGCGATGTCTGCCGCGAGCCTATCAACTCACATCCAGTATGCCACGAACCGCCGCGAGCTGTCAAGTGGATTGCGCTTGCCTGCCTGGGCGAACAACAAGCGGTCGTCGGCCTCGGCAGAGAGGAGAACGAACGCGCAGTTCAGCCGTTACGCCTGCGTCCCTGTTGGCGCCGCGACTCGCGCCAGATGGATACTGGATGGGCGCTGCCGTTGCTCAGCTTGCGCTCGGCGCTGTGTCGTCGGCGCGCTCGATCAGCAGCAGTTCGCCGATGCCCAGCGCGCGCAACCCCAGCCGTTCCACCAGGGGCAGCGCGTGGCTGACGGCGCCCAGCCGCACGACACGCGGACGTGTGACCGCCAGCGCCTCACCCTCGCGCAGTAGTGTCGCGCCGCCCGCCGCCAGAGTGTTGCGCGCCCAATCGCTGCGCATGCCATAGGTTAGCGGGATGACGAAGGCGGCGCCCACCGGAAACGCCTCCAGCGGGGTCGTATAGACGCGCCCGCTCCGGCGACCGACATGGCGCAGCGCATGGTAATAGGCGCCACGCCGCCCGGCGATACCCAGCGTCAGCGGATTCAGATGGCGCCGGTTGAAGGCGCGCACGCGGTCGAGCAGTGGCTGCCGCACACGCACGTAGCGCGCCGCGCCGATGACCAGCGCCGCCACGCCAAGCAGCGCCACGAGGCCACGCCACAGCCAGCGAATAGACGCCGTCATGAGCTACACCATTCCAGAGCCAACATCATCCGGCGGGTCTACCCGCCAGCCGTCGCGCCGCCATTGCCGCCAGCCTCTATGCGCTGTGATACGATGAGCGCGCAAATCTTGGCCCACGCCGACCCCGCCGATGCGCTCACCCGAACAGGATACGCCATGCCAACTCGCGCCGTGCTCTTCGATCTGGATGACACGCTGCTGGCCGATGACGCCGCCACGCACGCTGCGCTGCGCGCCACGGCCGCAGTGGCCGCCACGCAGCGGCGGCCAGGCGATTCTACGACGCGGCCAGACGCCGAGACGCTGGCCCGCGCCGCCTGGCTGCATGCGCTGGATGGCTGGGAACATTCGCCGCATCGAGACTACTTCGAGACGTTTGGCATCAGCGCGGGCGAGTGCCTGTGGGGGCGCTTCATCGGCGAGGACCCGCGCCTGCGTCCCATCGCACGCTGGGCCATCGCCTATCAACTGGAGACGTGGGAGCGGGCGCTGGCGGACCTCGGCCTGCGCGATGATCTGCTGGCGGCGACCCTGACTGAGCGCTTCAGGATGGAGAAGCGGGCGCGCCACGACTGGCTCTTTGCCGACGCGCTGCCCACACTCGACCGCCTGCGCGGCGCCTATGCGCTGGCGCTCATCACCAACGGCGCGCCCGACATCCAGCGCGACAAGCTTGCCCACTCTGGCATAGAATCCTACTTCCCGGTAGTCGCCGTCTCGGTCGAGGCGGGCGTCGCCAAGCCTGATCCGGCCATCTTTGCGCAGACGCTGGCCGCGTTGGAGGTCACACCCGACGAAGCGGTGATGGTGGGCGATAGCCCAGGCCGCGACATCCTCGGCGCGAACCGCGCAGGCGTGCGCGCCATCTGGATTCGCCGCGAAGGGCAGCCGCTGACCTCCGACGCCCACCCCGACGCCACCATCACCACACTCGACGACCTCGCTGCCCTGCTTTAGCGCCCGCCGCGCGTCTGGCGGATGGTCAGCGGAAGCTCCGGGATGAGGTCAGGCGCGACCGCGCCAGCTTCGCCGAGCCGCGCCCTCACACGCGCCCCGGCCTGCCCATGCAGGTAGACGCCCAGGCTGGCCGCATCCCACGGCGCGCGCCCCTGCGCCAGCAGTCCGCCGATCACGCCGGAGAGCACATCGCCCGTGCCAGCGGTGGCCAGCGCCGGATTCGGCGACCAATTGACGCGCAGCGCGCCAGTCGGAGCGGCGATCAGCGGGCAGGCGCCCTTGAGGACCACGACCAGATTCCAGTCGCGCGCCGCCTGTGTCGCCACACTCAGGCGATCCGCGCCGCCACTGGAGACGCGCTCGCCGCCACGCAGCCGCGCCATCTCGCCTGGGTGCGGCGTGATGACCGTCTCGGCAGGGAGCAGCCGCCACCACTGCGCTTCCTTCGCCAGCGCGTTCAGCCCGTCGGCGTCCACCAGCAGACGTGGGCGCTGCTCGTCTGGCAGCGCGCGCAGCCCGGCGAAGACCGCCAGCAGCAACGGCTTGATCCCCGGCGCCTGGCTCAGCCCCGGCCCGACGATCAGCGCATCATAGCCCGCCAGTCCATCCAGCAGCGTGCGCGCCCGCGCGTCGGGGTCAGCGTCGTCGGGCGGCAGGAGCAGATAGGTCACTTCGGGCAGCGTCGCCGCGTAGATGCTGGCGCGCTCTTGTGTGGTGGCGAGGGTGACGAGGCCAGCGCCCACCCGCGCCGCCGATGCGCCACAGAGCGCCGCCGCGCCGATGAACTGCGGCGACCCCGCCAACACCATCAGCTTGCCATAGGTACCCTTGTTGCTATCGGCGGGGCGCGCGGGCAGCAGCGCACGCGCCTCCGCACCTGCGAGCATCTCAAGCCCCGGAGCAATCTCCATCTCAGCAGGCAGGCCAATCGAGCCGACGACCAGCTCGCCGAGATAGCCCGCGCCGGGGAAGAGCGTCAGGCCGGTCTTGGGGAATGCCAGCGTCACCGTCAGGTCGGCGGGCAGCGCGCCCTCATCCACTGCGCCCGTATCGGCATTGACGCCGCTGGGCAGGTCCACCGCCAGCACGAAGGGACGCGGGCGACCAGGCTGCGTCTGGAGCGCCTGCCGCTCGCG
>JAICSR010000225.1 GCA_025936795.1 Ktedonobacterales bacterium
CCACAAGCGGGCGACGATGGGCAAAGCTCCGCCAGGAGATGACGATGTTCGTCACTTCCGGATGGGTGGGCGGCAAGGCGCCAGGGTCTCGCCAGGGTCTCGCCAGGGTCTCGCCAGGGCGCATGCAGCGCCGTCTTACGGCGTGACTCGTGTGCGCGTGTCGGCGACGCCAACCTGGGCGGCGCCGCATGATTCACGCACAACGAGTTGAGTGGGCAGAAATTCGCGGATGGGGGCGCGTTCGCGCTGGACGGTATGCCAGCTCGGCACGGGCTGGCGCAGCGCATTTACGGCGTCGAGCAGCAGCGTCGCGGCGCGCGTGCCCATCTCGAAAAAGGGTTGACTGACGGTCGTGAGCGATGGACGCATGAACGAGGCGGGCGCCGTGTCGTCGAATCCGACGAGCGCGACATCGTCTGGCACATGCAATCCCGCTTCAGCGGCGGCGCCCAGGACACCCGATGCCATGTCATCGCTGGCGGCGAAGATGGCGGTGGGGCGCTGAGGCAACGCGAAGAGCTCGTTAGCGCAACTCGCGCCGCCACTGACAAGGAAGTCGCCCTGCACGACCAACGCGGGGTCAGGCGTGATGCCCGCCTCGATGAGCGCGTCACAGTATCCCTCGTAGCGGTCTTCGGAACACTGATAGCCGATGCGCCCTTTGATGTGACCAATGCGGCTATGACCGAGCCGCAGCAGATGCTTCACAGCGGTATAGGCGCCGATGCGGTTGTCGGGGCCCACCCAGGGCGTCTGGCCGATTGGCTCGCCCTGGTCGTCCAGCATCACCACCGGATAGCCGGAGGCGTGGAGATCGCTGAGATAGCCAGTCGCCTGGCCGGGATAGACGGCAATCAGGCCCTCGGCCAATTTCGCAGCGAGGATGCGGTCGATCACGGCGCTGCGATCCTGTTCGTGGCTGATGCTATAGAGAATAAGCTCGTATGGGCTTTGCTCGACGATCTCACCGATGCCGCGCATAATCTCCGGCATCAGCGGCCACGTCAGCGAGGGAACGAGCACGCCGATCAGGCGGGTGCGGCCACCCGCAAGCCCAGCGGCGGTGGCGCTGGGGACAAATCCTTGCTCGTTCATGATCTGAAGAATGCGCGTGCGTGTGGCCGGGTCCACATCGGGCTTCTGATTGATGACCCGCGAGACCGTGGCCTTGGAGACCCCGGCAAGACGCGCGATGTCGTTGATCGTGACCGTGCTTGCCATGGCTGGGCCTCCTGCTCAGATACGTCGCACAGGCGAACATCGCGCTGCGCCACGCCGGGGCATTGATACACGAAACAGCTTGATCTGGCTTGATCTGGCTTGAACGAGACTGAATGGGAATGAAGCCGGATGAGTCCCGGAAGTTCGGCTGCGGCTCGTGTCCCGTTACCGCTTACGCGACCGATACCGCAACCGTTTCCGTAACCGGTTGCTGGAAGTATACTGATGCCCTATCCCGCTGTCAAGGGGGAGCCGCGAAGTTGGAATCAGGTGGCGGGTAAACCCGCAGCTACGGGCCTGCGGGCTGGGTTATTGACGCTGGGCGGCTCAGTCCATGCGCAGCCCATGCGCAGTTCGCAGTGAGGGTTGGCTCGCTGCCCCATGCGGCGGCCAGTGACCCGACCACGGCGCCCGCAACCAGACACGCGAGTCAGACGACGCCAGGCCAAGCACATAGGCTTGCACAGGTTACGGTCTTCGATGCTAAACACACGGCGCCATCCTGACAGCGGCAGCCAGCCAGATTCCCCTGCATCCGCATCGTCGCAGGACGTCAGACATGGGCTGGAGGGAGCGCAATTCATTCTATCAGCTAGCAGTGCAGGGGAGGAGCGTCGCCCGGCCACTTGTTTTTCGGGCGGCGCCAGCGTGGGCGGCTGAGGATGGTAGCTGGCTGCGCTGAATCGCGTCGGCGGGCGTGATATGCTTGCGTGCAAGGGCCAGCCCCGATGACGGGGCGGCTGGCGTGGCGAGCGCGCATCAGCGTCGAAGCGGAGAGGAGCGCAACCGATGGAGCCAATCGAGGCAATCGCGCCGTTGGAAGAGGTCATGGTTCACGGCGGCATGCTGGTCGCCAAGGCGCTCAAGCGCGAGGGTGTGGAGGTTGTCTTCACGCTGAGCGGTGGCCACATCGCCGCGATCTACGATGGCTGCGTGCGCGAGGGCATCCGCGTGATGGATACCCGCCACGAGCAGGTGGCCGTGCATGCGGCGGAGGGCTGGGCCAAGGTGACACGCCGCCCCGGCGTGGCGCTGCTGACGGCTGGCCCCGGCGTGACCGATGGCGTCACTGGCATCGCCAATGCCTACCAGAACGGCAGCCCCGTGCTGATCTTCGGCGGCGCGGCGCCCGTAGAGCAGCTCGATCGCG
This sequence comes from Ktedonobacterales bacterium, assembly GCA_025936795.1. Taxonomy (GTDB): domain Bacteria; phylum Chloroflexota; class Ktedonobacteria; order Ktedonobacterales; family JADMIN01; genus JAKAIY01. The sequence continues at coordinate 2,372 of JAICSR010000225.1, forward strand.
GCGCGCTGCAAGAGCTTCGCCATGTAGACCTCGTCGCGTCTATCACGAAGTGGGCGCGCACTGTCACGCAGACCAAGCGGCTGGCCGAGTATACGGCGATGGGCTTCCGCGAGGCGCTCTCAGGCCGCTATGGCCCGGTCTTCCTCGAATGCCCGATGGACACGCTGAACAACCTGATCCCCAGCGAGGAGGCCGTGCTGCCCGGCGCAGGCCATCGCCCCGCACGCACGCAGGCAGACCCAGCCGCCATCGAGCGCGCCGCCGCAGTGCTGGCCCAGGCCGAGCGCCCGGTCATCTTCGCTGGCACGAGTGTCTGGTGGGATGACGCCAGCGCCGCGCTGCGCGCCCTCGCCGAGCGTGTGCAGGCGCCCGTCTTCCTGAATGGCTCGGCGCGTGGCAGCCTGCCGCCTGACCACCCGCTCTTCTGCTCGCTGGCCCGTCGCACTGCGCTGATGGAGGCCGATGTGATCGTGCTGGCGGGGGCCAAGCTCGACTTCCGGCTCGGCTATGGCCAGCCGCCGCTGATTCCCGCCGCCGCGAAGATCATCTGGCTCGATACCCTGGCCGAAGACATCGGCGCGAATCGTGGCGCGGAGGTCGGGCTGCCGGGGCATGTCGGGCTGAATCTGGCCGCCATCGAGCAGGCGCTTGGCTCCAGCGCCTCGGTCGCCAGCCATCGTGAGTGGCTGGCGCAGATACGCGCCGCCGAGGATCGCGCCCGCGAGCGCGAGGCCGCGCTGATGCGCTCCGACGCGCAGCCGATTCATCCGCTGCGCCTCTGCGCCGACCTGCGCGATGCGCTCGACCGCGACGCCTGGGTGGTTGGCGACGGCGGCGATATCGTTAGCTACGGCGCGCGGGTCATCAATCCGTGGGAGCCGGGGCATTGGCTCGACGCTGGCCCGATGGGGACGCTGGGCGCCGGGACGGGCTTCGCCATCGCCGCCAAGATCGCCCATCCCGATAAGCAGGTGGCGATGCTCTTTGGCGATGGGGCGTTTGGCCTGAACGGCATGGAGTTCGAGACGATGGCGCGCCACAACCTGCCGATTGTCGCAGTCATCGGCAACGACGGGCAGTGGGCGCAGATCAAGCATCCACAGAAGGCGATGCTGGGCCACGCCACCGCCGCCGACCTGCGCCCCGGCGTGCGCTACGACCTGATGGCGCAGGCGTTTGGCTGCTATGGCGAGCTGGTGGAGCGGCCTGAGCAGATTCGCCCGGCCATCGAGCGCGCCTTCGCCTCGGGCAAGCCCGCCGTCGTCAACGTGCTGACCGACCCCACCGTCGTCTACGCGCGCTCGACCCAGGCGGCGGTGTAGCGCCAACACAGCAGTGTATACTCAGCGCAGTGGCCCGCTGTGGGGCTACTCCGGACGAGATGCGCCGTACCCGGATTGGCAAAGACGACGCCTGGAGTGAAAACGCTGTGACTGTTCTCGCGCTCGTGCAAATCCTAGGCGCCCTCCTGATCCTCACGCCCTTTGCCCTGGCGCAGTTTCGCCTGCTCGGTCAGCACGATTGGCTGTATCTGCTGCCCAATATGGTCGGCTCAGGCATCCTCTGCGTAATCGCCGTGCTTCAGGTGCAGTGGGGTTTCATCCTGCTGGAAGGCGTCTGGGCGCTCGTCTCACTGTGGGGGCTGGTCGCGTTGCTGCGCCGAACACAGCCAGTTAGCTCCGACCACGCCTGAGATAGCGCCGATGTGGGCGCCAACAGTTCATGCGCCCGCATCGGCGCCAAGCGCGCCGACGGCGCGCAGCCAGGCCTGGGCGATCAGCGCGTGGCCCGCTGGCGTGGGGTGAACACCGTCCTCCGCCCAGAAGGCAGCCTCGCGCCGCGCCGTCGCCTGGGCAAAGAGGCCATCGAGCGGGACGAGCAGCGTCCCGAACTCGCGCGCCAGCCGCCGCACGGCCTGAATCTTGGGGTCCAGGTCAGCGCGCCATGCCTCGCGGTCGGGCGCAACGGGCAGCGCGAATGGCTCCATCAGGATCAAGCGCGTCGCGGGCAGCGCCTCGCGTGTGCGGCTGAGCAGCTCATGGTAGCTGCGCTCGAAGGCGTCCACCGGGGTGGGGTCGCCGACATCGAATGCGCGCCACGTTTCGTTGATCCCGACGAGGATGCTGAGCAGGTCGGGGCGCAGCGCCAGGCAGTCGTCGTCCCAGCGCGCCAGCAGATCAACGACGCGGTCCCCCGCAATGCCCCGATTGAGGAAGCGCGCGCTACGCTCCGGCTCGCGCGCCGCAAACCACCCCGCCGCCATCAGCGCATAGCCTCGGCCCAGATCATCGGGATAGAAGCGCGCACGGTCCGCATCGGTGATGCTGTCTCCCTGAAACAGGACGGTCGCGCCCTCGGCGATGCGCAGCATCGGCTAGCTCTCCTCTTCTTGCGCCGACCCCGAGGCTGCGCTAGCGCGGGCGAGAATCTCCTCGACGACTGCGCTCTTAGCGTCGGCGTAGTTTTGCACATACTTCCACTCGCGCTGGGCGAGATCGCGCTTCGTGCGCTCATAGAGATCGCGGTCGGCAGGAGTGGCGCGCAGCCAGTCGCGCATCAGCAGCATGCGGCGCGTCTCCACACAGCCGGGACTGAAGACGTGCAGATTGACCGCCGGGTTGATGCCTTTGAGGACGCGATGCTGGTACCACTCTGGCTCACGGATGTGCAGCGCATAGCCCTGGGCCTCCAGCGCGGGAACATACGCCGCCTCATCGCTGGAATCCGCCACGACCAGCAGGATGTCGATCAGCGGCTTGGCGGCCAGCCCTGGCACGGAGGTCGAGCCGACGTGTTCGAGCGACAGGGCGCGCTCGCCCAGCGCCGCGCGAATCTTCGCCGCCTCAACGAGGTACATCTGCGGCCATGCCGGATCATACTCGGCGAGGTAGACCGGGCCATTGAGCGGCTGCGTTGGGCCGATGCGCGCTGCGAGGATTTGCTCCTCAGTACTGGGCGCGGCGCTGGCTGGCGCGCTTGTCGGCTGCGCTGGCTGATCGGGAAGATCTGATATGGTCACGCTGGCTCCTGTTCTCGCGGCTCTACTGCGGTGGCTGGTTGACCCACTTCTCCACGCTGCGGATGATGTGCGCCTGCCGGAAGCCAACCAGCTCATACGCTCGTCGCGCGGGTGTGCGGGCGAGATCGGTCTCGACGAGGGCGCGCTCGGCTCCATGCGCCTGGAAGCGATGCAGCATCTCCAGCAGCAGGATGCGCGCGAGGCCGAGCCGCTGGAAGTGCGGATGGACGCCGAGTGGCTCGATCTGCGCGACGCGACGTGACGGCTCATACCACCCCACACAAAAGGCCGCGAGCGACCCATTAGGCGCGCTGATGACCAGGTCGAGGTCGGGCAGGTACTGCGGCGTGCGCAGCGTGCGGGCGCGCCACTCGGTCGTCATCGAATCGCTCTGGAAGGCGGCGCGATGCGTCTCGGCGTAGGCTGCGGCCTCCTGCTCGCCGCGCAGCGGGCGCAAGGTGAACCCGCGTGGCGGCGCTGGCGTGGGCGGCAGGGGCGCCAGCGCGTGCTCGAACGCGACGTAGCGCCCGCCGTCATCCAGCCGATAGCCGTGTGCCTCGACGAGGCGCAATCGCTCCAGATCATCGTCGCGGTATTCGACGGCGTATGGCAGCGCCTGCCCGCGCTCGGCGTCGCGCTCACGGAAGCGCCCGTCGGCCCAGGCAAAGAGCGCGCTCTCGACCGCCGATTGCTCTGGACCGGGCGCGATGAAGAAGTCGAGCGCCGCCCAATACTGCTGCCAGGCCGCAAAGCCAACCACCTGCCCACGCTCATCCTGCCAGAGCGCGGCGTCACGCCCTTGCTGGATCGCGGGAGAGCTGAGCCGCCAGGGCAGATCAATGACGTGGCGACACGCCAGTGGCATGCTGCGGATGAGATCGAGCAGGCGCGGCAGGTCAGCCTCCCCACGATAGGCATGCTGGGTGATGGTCATAGCGCACACGCTCCACTCGAATCGAACCTATGGCGCACACCGGGCGAACACCGGGCGAACACCGGGCAAACAGATGGCAAGCGTCGGGCTAGGGCTGAGCTACGGCTGGGCCTGGCCGCGCCCGCGAATCGTCAGCTCGCCAACCGTCACCGTCTCTGGCTGCTCGCAGACGTAGACCACTGCCCGCGCGATGTCAGGCGGATAGAGCGGCGCGCTGCCCTTGAGCATGTTCGCCACGATGTCTGGTGAGTAGCCCGCGACCTCCTGGAACTCTGAGATGACCAC
>JAICSR010000390.1 GCA_025936795.1 Ktedonobacterales bacterium
CTAGCGCCAACGCTTCCTCAAGCGATTTCATGGCTCTCCCTCCATAGCCTCTATCTACGTATATCTCCAGTATCTCAAGATGGGTGTTTTCTCGTCTAATCGTGTCCGTGCGTGTCCGGCGGATTCTTTATCTGGCGACAGTGTAGCAGCTTTTGCGCGAGGCGACGGGCGCGTGGCGGCCCTTGCGTTTCACCAGCGCGGCGTGTACAATCCGCTGTGTTGTCTCGCGCCGCCAGATGGCTGGCGCCGCTATCAGACTCATCTCCACAAGAGAGGGCCACCCCGCGTGAGCGCCGAATCGAGGCGCCGCGCCCCAGACAGAACAGGAGGACGCGCTATGAAGGCGACTATGCTCGCGCTCGTCGAGCGCTCCACTGGCGTCCTCCACGCCGCGAACATCTGCCCTCGCGCTGACCGCCCCACCGGCGCAGCCCCTGGCGCAGCCGGAGTAACCGGAGTGTTCGCCGCGTAGCGGTCCGCCCACTGGACCCCGACTCTGCGCATCACCAAGCGGCATACCGTCGCCGTCTCGCCGTGCCTTGCACGCCCGGTTGAGCGCCCGGTTTTACTTTCCATCTCACTGGCCGCGACCCACTGCGCCCTTCTGCGCGCGTGTTCGTTTGGTCGCGCCTCCGAGAGAATAGACAAATGAGGAGCGCGACACCATGGCCCGCAAACATCAGCGACTAGTTTCACGTGATGAGAACCAGCGCAACGCGCAGCGGCGGCCTGAGCGCGCCGCCAGTGACACGAACGAAACGCTAAGTGATATACCAGCATCCGCGTCAGCCAGTGGAGACGAGGGGGAACAGGAAGCAATGATCGCCAGCGAGGCGCCCCTCGTCGAGGGGCTGATTACCGAGGGCAGCCGGGGGCGCTACCGCGTGACGGCGGAGACTGGCGCGCTGTGGTGTGTCGTGCGCGGACGCCTGCGCAAGGAGCTGATCTATGCCGAGAGCGCCTCGGCCCGGCGAACCGCTCGCGCGGTGAAGGTGAACCAGCGCGATCCCGTCGCCATCGGCGACCGTGTGCTGGCGCGCGCCACTGGCCCAGGCGAGGGTGTGATCGAGCGTGTCATCACGCGGGCGGGAGCCGCGCTCACGCGGCAAGACCCCGACCCTGGCAAGCGCGGCCTGACGACGGTGCGCGGCATCGAGCAGATGGTCATCGTCTTCGCCGCGCGTGAGCCAGCGCCACATCTGCGCCTCGCCGACCGCTTCATCGCGCTGGCGGAGTCGCAGGAGGCGACAGCGATTCTCTGCGTGAACAAGGCCGATCAAGGCATCGCGCCGTGGCTGCGCGAGCGGCTGGCGATCTACGCCGGACTGGGCTACGCCGTCGTCATGACGAGCGCAACCACTGGCGAGGGGGTGGAGACACTGCGCGACCTGCTGGCGGGGCGCGTCTCGGCGCTGACGGGGCCATCGGGTGTGGGCAAGTCGAGCCTGCTCAACGCGCTGGAGCCTGGGCTTGCGCTGCGTGTGAGCGCCATCAGCGAGTCCACTGGCAAGGGGCGCCACACGACCACTGGCGCGCGGATGGTCGCGCTGAGTGGCGCGGCAGGCGGCTGGCTCGCCGACACGGCGGGCATTCGCGCGCTGGCGCTCGACGCAGGCGCGCTGCGTGATCTGCCGTGGCTCTTCCGCGAGTTCCAGCCCTTGCAGGGGAGCTGCGCATTCGGCGATTGCCAGCACCTCAGCGAGCCAGGCTGCGCGATCATTGCAGCGGCGCGGTCGGGCGCGATAGACGCCGCGCGCTATGACAGTTACCGGCGATTAGCTGATGCGACCGAGAGCGGCGTGTTGGAGGCTGCCGCCGACAGTGTGGACGATTGGGACGACGATACAGGCGGAAGGGAGGAACCCTGGCATGCCAAAGACGGATAGCGCGATGCTGGAGCAATCGCTTACACTATTCACACCCGAATGGTGGGAGCAGGCCCCAGCCACGACGGATGCCCGCTGGGCGAGAGAGGAGCATGCGATGGAGCCTGAGCGACTGCGGTCACGCGCGTACCGCGCCGACGATCAGCGCGCCGTAGTGGAGTTGCTGCTCTCAGCGCAGGCGGCTGAGCCAGGCTTCGACTGGCCCGGAGCCGGGCAACTGCGCGCGCTGCTGGCCGACTCAGCGCTCGACCTCGCGCGCGACACCTCCCTCTGGGAGGACGCCCACGGCGCGCTGATCGCGTTCGCCGTGCTGCGCGCGGGTCGCTACCTGCTGTGGTTCACGCGCCCTTCGGCGCGCGGCGATGGTCTCGATGCGCTGATCGTGGCGTGGGCCACGCTACGCGCGCGCGCGCAGGCGGCGGATGGCGCACTAGCAGCCTTGCGCACGGAGGCCCGCAGCATCCAGACGGAGCGGCTCGCGGCGCTGACGCGGCTGGGCTTCGTCGCGCATACCGATGGCTATTCGGTGCGGCTGACGCGCTCACTGGCGACGGCTGACCCGCCGAGCGCCGTTGGCGAGCTACCAGCAGGCTATCGCATCCGTCCGCTCGCGCCCGCTGAACTGAGCGACTATCTGGCGCTGGCCAGGGAACTCTTTCCCCGCGCCAGTCGGCTGCCGCTCAGCGAGGGGCGTCGCCGCGCGCTGATGGCCGACCCCGCCTACACGCCCAGCCTCGATCTGGTGGTCGAGGCGGCGGATGGCGCGCTAGCCGGGTTCTGCCACTCGGCGCTGCGACCAGATGAGCGCGAGCGCCTGGGGCGGCGCGCTGGGTGGATCGAACTGCTCGGCGTCGCGCCTGCGCATCGGCGCGCAGGACTGGCGCGGGCGCTGCTGCGCGCCGGGCTGCTGGCGCTGGCCGACTACGGCGCCGACTGCGCGCTGCTCACCGTGCGCGCCGACAACACCTCCGCCCGCGCGCTCTACGAGGCCGAGGGCTTCACCCCGCTCTTCGAGGAGCGCGCCTACACGCTGACGCTGGGATGAGATCGCCAGCGTCAGCGGCCTGCGCGGTCCTTCCCGCCATCCACTGCGCTGCGGCGCCGCAGCCCGCTCGGCCTTCAGGCCGCCTCCTGCGCCCTCCGTCCATTTCAGCGCCCATCGCAAAGCCGAGAGCATCTCGCCGACCGTGAGCCGCTATCTTCCTTGCTAAACGGCTTGACCGGCAGGCGGCGCGCCCGTACAATGCGTCCTGTTACCCACGTCACGCCGGGCGCCGTTCTTGACCACGCCGACCCGGTAGGCCTGGAGGGGCGCTGAGAGGAAGAGTCACCCATGCGATTGAACACGATTGGAAACACGCTCTACCTGATTTTGGGCATCATCTTTGTCGTCGCTGGCCTCGGCGTGCTGGCTAGCGGCCTGGTTGTGGGCGATGATGGCAACGCCTTCTATGGCGTAGTGCTGCTGCTCATCGGCTCCGCGCGCATCTTCTGGAGCATCTCGCGCATGCGCGCTGTCAGCCGCTACAAGGCGGCGCGGCTTCAAGCGCAGCAGATGGGGATGTATGGATACCCGCCACAACCCGGCTATGGGCAGCCAGGCTATCCGCCGCAGCCTGGCTATGGGCAACCAGGCTATCCACCACAGCCTGGCTATCCACCACAACCAGGGTACGGCCAGCCAGCTTACCCGCCACAGCCAGGGCAGTACGGCGCGAATTATCCGGGCTATCCGGGCGCGCAGTTCCCCACGCAGCCAAGCCAGACGCCAGCCTACACGCCACCCAGCGACCAATATCCGCCGTACCAGCCGCCGCAGCAATAGGCCAAGCGAGACCTGTAGTCAGAGCGCACGAAGGCCGGAATTGTACAGCAATGTACAGTCCGGCCTTCGTGCGCTCTTGTCGTGTCGCATGCCCGGCGCGCCTCGTCGGGGAGTGGGCACATGCCAGCCAGTAGCTCGCCATACGAC
>JAICSR010000194.1 GCA_025936795.1 Ktedonobacterales bacterium
ATCGCGCGCAGCAGTTTCTCCTCGGCGGTCAGCTCAGTCTCGCCCTTCGGCGTGATCTTGCCCACCAGGATATCGCCAGGGCCGACCTCCGCGCCGATGTAGATGATGCCACGCTCATCCAGGTTGCGCAGGCCTTCGTCGCCCACGTTCGGGATGTCGCGGGTGATCTCTTCGGGGCCGAGCTTGGTATCGCGCGCCTCGACCTCATGCTTCTCGATGTGAATGCTGGTGAACAGGTCCTCGCGTACGATATGCTCGCTGATGAGGATGGCGTCCTCGAAATTGCCGCCCTCCCACACCATGAACGCGACCAGGATGTTCTGGCCGAGCGCAAGCTCGCCATTCTCCGTCGCCGAGCTATCGGCGAGCACCTGGCCCTCCGCCACGCGGTCGCCCTTGTTCACAATCGGGCGCTGGTTGATGCAGGTTCCCTGGTTCGAGCGGATGAACTTGCGCAGCTTGTGCGCATGCTCTACGCCGTCGTCATCCAGCACGACGATCTGTCGCGCCGTCACGCTGACGCACTCACCAGTGGCCTTCGCCAGCACCACCTGCCCAGAGTCTTTCGCCACCTGCAACTCGATGCCAGTGCCGACAATCGGTGACTGCGGGCGCAGCAGTGGCACCGCCTGCCGCTGCATGTTCGCGCCCATCAGCGCACGGTTCACGTCGTCGTGCTCCAGGAAGGGAATCATCGCAGCGGCCACACTCACCGCCTGGCGCGGCGAGATGTCCATATAGTCAATGCGCGAATCGGTCTCTTGCACGAACGCGCCTGCATGGCGCGCCAGCACGCGGTTCGCCTCGAAGTGGCCGTCGGCGTCGAGCGGCGCATTGGCCTGCGCGATCACGAACTTCTCTTCGTCGTCGGCGATCAGGTAATCCACCTCATGCGAGACAAATGGGCGAATGGCGACCTGCTGCGTCTTGAGCGCCTTGGCCAGCTTCGCCGCCAGCGCATCGTCCACCCGCTCGCCCTTCTGCGCGAGGACTTTGCCCTTCGCGTCGAGAACGTCGCGCGCCACTGTCTGCCCGATCAACTCCGGGTTGTCGGCCTCCAGGCTGTGCACCACACGGCGATAGGGCGTCTCGATGAATCCGTAGGGATTGATCTGCGCATAGGTCGCCATGTTGCCGATCAGGCCGATGTTTGGACCTTCCGGCGTCTCAATCGGGCAGATGCGACCATAGTGCGAATGGTGGACATCGCGCACGTCGAATCCGGCGCGCTCACGCGAGAGGCCGCCAGGGCCGAGCGCCGAGAGGCGTCGCTTGTGACCAATCTCCGCCAGCGGGTTGGTCTGATCCATGAACTGCGAGAGCTGGCTGCCGCCGAAGAACTCCTTCATGGCCGCGACGACCGGACGAATGTTGATCAACTGGTTGGGTGTCGCCTGCGACGGGTCCTGCGCGATGGCCATGCGCTCCTTGACGACGCGCTCCATGCGCAACAGGCCTACGCGGAACTGCGACTGAATCAACTCGCCCACGCTGCGCACCCGACGATTGCCCAGGTGATCAATGTCGTCCTTCTTGCCATGCCCATCGTTGAGCTGCACCATGCGGCGCACGATGGCGACGACATCGTTCTGGGTCAACGTGCGGATGGTCTGAGGCGTGGCCAGGTCCATCTTGCGGTTCAGCTTGTAGCGGCCCACATTGCCCAGATCATAGCGACGTGGCGCATAGAACAGGTTGTAGACCAGCGTCTCGGCGTTGCTCTCAGTCGCAGGGTCGCCAGGGCGCAGCTTGCGATAGACCTCCAGCAGGGCGTCCTTGGGCGTCTTGACGGGGTCTTTATCGAGCGTCGCCGTGATGAAGCGATGGTCGCCCGTATCAACATCTTTGAAGGCTTCGAGAATGCCAGCGTCGGTCTTCAGATCTGGCGTGCTGTCCGTCTTGCCGGGATCGCGCTCGCCAATGGCGCCCATGGCGCGCAGCAGCGTCGTGATTGGAATCTTACGCTTGCGGTCGATCTTGACGGAGATCTGATCCTTGTTGCTGGTCTCGAACTCCAGCCAGGCGCCGCGATTTGGGATGAGCTTGGCGGCAAAGAGCGGGCGCCCCGTCGCGGGGTCGTCCTCGGCGGTGAAGTACACACCAGGCGAGCGCACGAGCTGGCTCACCACCACGCGCTCGGCGCCGTTGATGATGAATGTGCCTTCCTTCGTCATGAGCGGGAAGTCGCCCATGAAGATGTCTTTCTCGGTGATCTCGCCGGTCTCTTTATAGGTGAGCCGCGCCTTCACATAGAGTGGGGCGGCATAGGTCGCGTCGCGTTCGCGGCACTGCTCCTCAGTGTATTTGGGCTGCTCGAAAGGATTCTCCGGGACAATGAACTCAAGTCTGAGACTCTTGCTCGTAAAGTCCTCGATGGGAGAGATCTCAGCAAAGAGCTCACGAAGCCCCTCGCGCTTGAACCACTCGAACGAATCGAGCTGAACCTGGATGAGGTTGGGCATCGCGCGGATTTCTGGAATACGCGCAAAGCTGACGCGCTCAGGGAGGGAGACGACTTTGCTCAACGCCATGTGATGAATACTCCTCTCGCCAGTCGCCCTACGATGCGGGCTGGCGTCCCCAGTGACTCGCTGGCCTGGGGGCCACACGCTCGCGCCACTACGCCCCCATGCTGCCGGGGGCGCCGCTGCGAAGAGCGCAAAACGTCACATGCGACGCACGACACGACGTACGACGACGCATGACACGCGATAGGCCGGGGACACTGCGCTTCAAACGGGTGTACCTGCTGCCGAAACGACCCGATGACCGGAACTGACCTTCGGGATGGACTGGGATAGACTGGACTGAACCTGACGGGAACCGGATGGGAATCTGACGAAGCCTGGAGCGGCTTCAGCCAACGGGCGCGACGCCAACAGGAGCGACATCCGCAGCATTGGGGATGAACTGTCGCGCAGGGTACTGCGGCGAGCGCTGTTGCATGCGACGCATGCGCTTGACGGAACCGGGGGCTAGCGACATACTGCTCATAGACATCAGCGCTGACGACGGCGATGACTGCGGCGACCTACTCTGGACTGCTGAGTCAGCGGCCCACCTGCTGGGAACACGCGACACGCGCTCCGGGCGCATCGGGGAAACGGCCCCACCCCATACCTGAGTACGGGGCCAGACGGGCCGAACGTGAGGCTGAACGCAAGGCTGAACGCAAGGCTGAACGCAAGATAGGCCCCTCACCGCAGAGGCCTCGTGAAATCGTAGTGAGTCGCAGACCGTGCTCATCGCGCTTCTTTCCTGCCGATATATGAGTGACATCGGATGCCACTCACGGTTCGTCACAGGGCGCGGCATACGGGGGACTTTCAGCCACGAGCGTCACCGGCTGTTCCTGCGCACGCATGAAGAGAGCAGGCCCTCAATTCGTTCCTGTTGAACGAGGGCTGCTCTATCGTGTATACTCAGGGCCAGAGAGAAGATGATTGCTCGTAGGAGTGATCGCTCCGCATCCACGGGCCGGTGTCAGATTCGCTGGCGGCGCATTTGCGCTCCACGCCCGTAGTTGGGCGCAAAAACACCACAGGATGTGATTGTATCATAGCGCAGGATGCCGCGTCAAGGGTTTTGTGCGCCCATTTTCTTCCCCCACTCCATCACTTATGCGCCCACATATGCGCCGCTTGCGCCAGACCTCACCCCCAGCCCCTCTCCCGCGAGGAGAGGGGAGCAAACGCTTGCGGGAGGCGTTTAGCAGTTGCCGGTGTCCATCTTCGGGACCACGTTGGCGTTGAAGTCGCTCAGTGTCGTGGCGTAGTGCATGACATTGCACTTGTCCGACGCGAAGTAGAAGTACTTCGAGGATTGCGGCGCCGCACCACCCTCGATCTCGGTCCAGTCGGGGTTAGCGATGGGGCCAGGCGGCATGCCCGGCTGCGTATACGTGTTGTAGGGATTGGTCGTGGCGACCTTGTTGCCGTTGGTGAGAATGGCCCACCACTTGCCATCAGCGGGAGCCTTCTCCGTGTCGCGCGCGTATTCAACCGAGGGATCAGACCCCATCAACAGGCCGGTGTCGCCCGACGCTTTGCCGATGATGGTGAGATAGCGGTTGTGGTAGACGGCGGCGACGCCCGCCAGGTCTTTCGGGTCTTTGATCTCGCGCACAGCGAATGAGGAGATGACCAGCGCGTCGTTCAGCGCGGTCACGTCATTCTTCGCGTCGGGATAGGCGGCGCGCATCAGGTCGAAGATGTTCTTGCCATTGACCGGAGTGGCGTTCGCCCGGCACTTCGCGGCGTCGTTGAGGTAGGCGTCGGGCTGGCTGGATGGCCCAGGGCATAGCTCCTCGCCAAACTGGTTGAGCAGCTTCTCGATCACCGCTTTCGTATCATCGCTGCTGTAGAAATAGTAGCCTGACGGGTAGAGGTAGCCCTCCAGCGCATAGGCCGTCTTGGAGCTGGGCTGCTTGATGAACCAGTATTTCGTCCAGAGCTTCGTGCCATCTGGCTCAATGCCCGTCTGCGCGGTCTTCAGGAAGTCATCGGCCTTGAAGTTGGCCAACCCCTGGAAGTAGCCTGGGTACTGGGTCGCGCGTAGCCCATCTGGGATGACGACCAGCTGTTCATCGGGCTTGCCCACCTGCAACTTCTGGATGATCGCATTCATCGTCATGCCGGGGTTGAGCTGATAGACGCCCTGCTCGATGCCACGGTCGAGCTTCTTGTAGCGCGCCCACACGCGGAAGAGCAGCGCGTTGCGAATCAACCCATCGTCTTGCAGGCGCTGGGCCACGCTGGTGGTCGTATCGCCACTCTTGACCTCGAAGTTGATGGTGGTGGTCACATGCTTGTTGGCGGGCTGAAAGACATCGAGGGCGACGGTCGCGCCGGCGAATCCCACGATGAGCGCCGCCAGCGTGAGGAAGACTACAACGACACGGGCGAAGCCTTTCATCGGCGCTCGTCCTCCTGGTGCTCATCGCGCTCGGTCGTCTGGCGTTCGCGCGCTGCGCGGTCTTGCCGCTCACGCTCACGACGACGCTGCGCCAATACATCTTCTAATATGATCGCCGCCGCCTCAGCGTCCACCCGCTCGCGCATGCGCTCTGGGCGCACGCCCGCCTCACGCAGCCGCTCCTCAGCGCGCACGCTGGAGAGTGTCTCGTCAGCATAGATCAGCGGTAGGTTGATGCGGCGACGTAACTTCTCGGCGAATGCCTGGGTCGCATGCGCCTGCCCATGGAGCTGCCCGTCGAAGCTGATCGGCAGCCCCACCACGACGAGCTGCGCCTCAGCGCGGGCAATCTCCTGGGCGACGGCGTCGAGCGCGGCGGCGGTAGACTTGCGGCGAATCATGGCGCGTGGCGTCGCGATCAGCTCCAGTTCATCGCTTACCGCGACACCGATGCGTACCTCGCCAACATCCAGGGCGACGATCACCACCTGATGCGCTCCTCGCTGTCATGCCACGCGCAAGGCGCGACGCAGGCTCGCCATAGCATATCATGGCGGGCAGGCGCACGCGCGTGCGCCTCGCCCGGCACAGCATACGCCGCAGCGGATGGCAGCAAGCTGGGCGCCACCAACTCTGACGCTGCCTGAGTTTGGGCGCGCCAGGCAGGCGCCGCACTGCCCAGAAGGAAGCTCTCGCCAGCCCTACCAGGAAGTCCTAGTCAGATGCAGACACACGGGCGCTGTTGCGTAGGTATGGTAGACTCGTTGAACAAGCGCCTATCGAGCGCCGATTCGCTCACAGAGCGCGGCGCCGGGCGATTGCATGGGCCAGCATGGGCCAGAACTGCTCGGCAGGCCAGCCGCTCGGCTATACGCCTCGGGAGGAGTGACGTATGACCCCGTTCTGGATTGTCATCATCGCGCTGGGTGTCCTCGCGGCGATTGTGAACTTCGCGATTGCGGTCACACGGCGCGGCGAGCTGATGGTCGTCGCTGTACGAACGCTGGCGGGGCTATTGAGCCTCGTTGCGGCGGTGGGCATCGTCGTGGGCAAAGAGGCGGATCTGGTTCCGGTACTGCTGCTCTGGCCCTACAAGGTCATCGGCGCGGGCGTCTTCGTGTTCGCCGTGCTCTTCCTGCCTTCGATCATCGGCAAGAATAGCGCCGCGCCCGATGTGACGCTGCAACAGCGCGCCGCTCGCCCCGCCAACGCGACCGTGCGCCTGCGCGAGCAGGGCGCCGACGAATGGGTCAACTAGCCGCTGGTGACCCGGCTGGCGACACGACGTGACCTCCTTGTGACCTCCTTGTGACCTACTGGACCGATCGGCGCGACAGGCCATCGGTCCACTTTTGTGTGTGGCGCCTGGGCGGCCAGCGGCCGCGACAGAGCGAGCGCCGAAGCCGCCCAATGACGTGAATGATGCATCGCGGGGGGAGCGCATGGCCATCAGCGTAGACGAGCTTCGCGCGCTGCTGAGCGCCCATCTGGGGCCCACGGCTGGCGCGCTGCTCCTGCGCCCGGCGCCGCCGGAGGGACGCGAGCAGCGCTTCGAGGCGCGCGGCGCGAGCGGCGCGCTCGACATCCACCTCTACCCTGCAAGCGAGCGCGAGGCGGCGCGGCGCGAAGAAGCTGGCTTGACGCTCGGCAGCGCGGTGGGGCTAGCGCCTGCCCTGGTCTTTGCGGGCGAGGCTGGCCCAACCGCTGGCCTCACTGCTGGCCCGGAGCCGGGCGCGTGGCTCATCATCGCGCAGGCGCCGCACGGCGAGGCGCTGGGGCAGCGTGCGCTGAACGACGCCGAGGCGGAGGGCTGGCTCTTTCTGCTGCTGACGCTGCATCACCTGCGCCCGGCGATGGCGGCGCAGCCCTCCAGCATGAGCGCCGATCTGAGCGCGTGGTGGGCGCGCATCCAGCCGATGTGGGCGGCGTGCCGCGCGGCCTATAGCTCAGAGCCAGCCCATGCGCCACTGCTACGCACGCTCAGCCAGCTCCACGCCATCACGCAGGTGCGCATCGAGACAAATCGCGGGCTGTGGGAGGGCGTGACACGCCGCCCCTGCCACGGCAACCCAGCGCCCGCGCATGTGGTCAAGGAAGGCGCCCGGCTGGCGTTGACGGAGTGGAGCGGCTTCGGCCTGGGCGACCCAGCCATCGAGGTGGCGCGCGTGGCCGCGCTGGCCGCGCTCGCTGGCGAGTTGACCACCGCGCAGTACACGCGCTTCGTAGCGGCCTACCTCGACGGTGTGCGCGATCTGCGCGACACAACGCTGGAGGAGCGGCTGCGCATCTTCGCCTCGGTCGCGCCGATGGGCTTCACGCTGACGGCGCTCGCCACGCTGGCCCAGCCCGGCGCCATCCCGCCGCCCGCTCGCCGCAGCATCATCGCCCAGTTGGGTCGCGCGCTCGCCTGGTCGCAGGACACGCTCGGCGTCACTATCGGCGACACGGCCCCGCTGCTGGCCCCGCTCGGATAGCAGGAAGGCTGCTGGCGGTTGAAACCACGGATGGAGAGCGCTGCAAACCGCGAAGCCCGCCTACGCGGACTGCAATCCTACCTGCCCTCTC
>JAICSR010000433.1 GCA_025936795.1 Ktedonobacterales bacterium
GACATCGGGCGCAACCTCAGCCGGGCGGCCACTGCGGCGGCGCTCGCCCCCTATGCGGCCAAGGTGCGCCATTCCAGAGCGTCGCGCCCCTCAGGGAAGCGCCTGGCGCGCCTCATTGCCGAGCTGACGGAACGATGAGCGGACGACGAAGGACACGCCGCGCCTGATTGACACCCCGCGCGGCGGGCGCATAGAATGCCTTAGCCCAGCGATGGGCCGAAGGTCGAAGTCGCGCCGCCGCGCGTCTGCGCTGAAGGCTGTGGTTCATCGAACCGCTGATGGGGGATAGAGTGAGGCCATTTCTGAAAATCCTCACGATCCTCTGTGAGCTGGTACGGAGGCTGGGAGTTCGCTCCACAGCCTCCGTTGTACGTGAGCCTACACACCACAGCGAGCGGGCGACGCCAGGGGGAGAAGCAGGCAGTATGGACACACAGAGAAGCGCCGAGAGAGATCGGATGCAGGACATCGTATCGCTGTGCAAACGGCGCGGTTATATCTTCCCCAGCAGCGAGATCTACGGCGGAGTGAACGCCGTCTTCGACTACGGTCCACTCGGCGTCGAGTTCAAGAACAACGTCAAGCGCGCCTGGTGGGACGCGATGACCCGCATGCGCGATGACGTGGTGGGGCTGGACGCCAGCATCATCATGGCGCGGCGCGTCTGGCAGGCGTCTGGCCACGAAGAGGTCTTCACCGATCCGCTGGTGGACTGCACCAACTGCAAGGCGCGCTTCCGGGCCGACCATGTCATCGAAGAGCAGGGCAACCTCGATGTCTGCCCCAACTGCGGTCAGCGCGGCACGCTGACGGAGCCGCGTCGCTTCAACCTCATGTTCAAGACATTCATGGGGCCAGTAGAGGAAGACGCCGGGCTGGTCTACCTGCGACCAGAGACGGCCCAGGGCATCTACGTCAACTTCCTCAACGTGCAGAGCAGCATGCGCAAGCGGCTGCCCTTTGGCATCGCGCAGATCGGCAAAGCCTTCCGCAATGAGATCAGCCCAGGCAACTTCACCTATCGCATGCGCGAATTTGAGCAGATGGAGTTGCAGTACTTCATCCCGCCCGAAGACGAGGAGCGCTGGTACAACTACTGGAAAGAGCAGCGCCGCCAGTGGTATCTCGACCTCGGCATGCAGCCAGAGCATCTGAGCTGGCACGAGCATGGCGCCGATGAGTTGGCGCACTATGCCCGCGCGGCGGTAGACATCTACTACCAGTTCCCCTTCGGCAGCAAAGAGATCGAGGGCATCCACGACCGCACCGACTACGACCTGCGCCGCCATACCGAGTTCAGCGGCAAAGATATGTCGTACTTCGACGACATCGAGAAGCGCCGCTACATTCCCTACATCATCGAGACATCGGTCGGCGCGGACCGCTCGGCGCTGGCCTTCCTCTGCGACGCCTACGATGAGGAGGAGGTCAAGGGCGAGACGCGCGTGGTGCTGCGGCTGAGCAAGCGCCTGGCGCCCATCAAGGTCGCCGTGATGCCGCTCTCGAAGAAAGAAGACCTCGTCGCGTTGGCGCGCAAGGTGCATGACGGCCTGCGCCCGCTCGGCCTGACGCAGTATGATGATACCGGTGGCAACATCGGCAAGCGCTATCGCCGCCAGGATGAGATCGGCACGCCGTACTGCGTCACCGTGGACTTCGAGAGCCTCGAAGACGGGCAGGTAACCATTCGCGAGCGCGACTCGATGACGCAGCGCCGCGTCGCCATCGCTGAGTTGCGCGACATCCTGAGCGCCGAACTGGCGTAGCGTCGGCTGGCGAATGAATTCGCGCCTGAAGGGCCATCGGCCCACAAGACCCGCCTACGCGGGTCCACGAGCGAATGTACTCGGACCTGCGCAGGCAGGTCTTGTGGCGGCCATAGGCCGCCTTCAGGCGCGGTTTCAACCGCTGGCGACTTCTGGCGCCTCGCGCCGAGGGAACAACGACTATGAGCATGGACGAAGCGCTGAGCATCTACGCCGAGGCCGCGCAAGACCTCGCCAGCGCGGGCCTCTCGAATGCGGCGGGCATGCACTACAACACCGCCGATCTCTGCAATCAGGCGGCGGAGAAGGTTCTGCAGGCGATGTACGTCCTCCAGCATGACTCACGCGCGCCCTACGACCACGACCTGCGTGCGCTCGGCGTTCTCGTCGGCGCGCCAACGGAGATTCTGGCCGACCTGGACGCCCTCTCGCCCTACCATCCCAGCGTCTTTCTCGAAAAGGTGGACGCGGAGATGGCCGACGACGAGGTCGGCGGCGAGGTGGCCAGCGATCTGCTGCTGAAGGCGCGCGCGATCATGCGCTGGGCGCGGCCCACGCTGCTCGCGACCTATCCGTAGGAAGGAGTTGAGCAGATGGCGGCGCAACGCATCATCTCGCTGCTGCCCAGCGCGACGGAGACACTCTTTGTGCTAGGGCTGGGCGCCGAGGTGCGCGCAGTCACGCATGAGTGCGACTACCCCGCCGAGGCGCTGACGAAACCGCACATCACGCGCAGCCTGCTGGCGCCCGATCTCAGCAGTGGCGCGATTGACGCCGCCGTGCGCGAGCAGCTGGTGGCCGACGCGCACAGCCTCTACACGATAGACCGCGACCTGCTGGCCGAGATTGCGCCGACCCTGATCGTGACACAGCGTCTGTGCGAGGTCTGCGCCGTCGCCTATGATGAAGTGCTGGAGGCCGTGCGCTCGTTGCCGCAGCGTCCGCAGATCATCAATCTGGAGCCGGAGCGGCTCGGCGACGTGCTGCGCGACATCGCGACGGTCGGCGCCGCCACAGGACGCGAGGCTGAGGCGGCGGCGCTGCTGGCGGGGCTGAATGCGCGTGTGGAGGCCGTGCGCCAGCGCGTGGTGGCGGCGCAGTCGCGCCCACGGGTCGCCTTCATCGAGTGGATTGACCCCATCTTCTGCGGCGGCCACTGGAATCCAGAGTTGATCGCGCTGGCGGGCGGCGAGGATGGCATTGGCCGCGTCGGCGAGCGCTCCGAGCAGGTCGCCTGGGAGCGCGTCGCAGCGTATCAGCCGGAGGTGATGATCGTCGCCGCCTGTGGCTTCACCGAGCAGCGCTCGCGGCAGGATGAACCGCTGCTGCGCGCCTATCCCGGCTTCGCCGATCTGCCTTGCGCCCGCAGTGGACGTGTTCACTTCGTGGACGGAGCGGCCTATTTCAGTCGCCCCGGCCCGCGCCTGGTGGATAGCCTCGAACTGCTGGCCTGCCTCATCCATCCCGAATTGTTCGTCGGCTGATTGATGAAGCAGGCGTTTGGCTGCTCCCTCCCCAACCCCTCCCC
>JAICSR010000267.1 GCA_025936795.1 Ktedonobacterales bacterium
CGCTCGCCGCGCACCTGAAGGGCCAGGCCTGACGTGGCTCCCCTCGCCCTGTGGGCGATGGGCTGGACTCCCCTCGCCCTGTGGGAGAGGGGCTGGGGGTGAGGTCGCTCACGCCGCCAGTGCGAGTGTGTCGTTGGGGTACTTCATGCCCGTCACCGTGGCGACGACCTGGTGGCTCAGCGCGTCCACGATGGAGACATCGCCGCTGACGGTGTCGGCCACCACGACGTAGCGGCCATCGGGTGTCACGCTGACCCCATGTGGGTAGCCGTCCAGTTGGGTCGTGGCGATGACACGCGGCGCTGCCGGATCGCTGGCGATGTCGAGGATGCTCAGGTTGTGCGACGCGCCGTTGGCGACATAGAGTGTCGCGCCATCGGGCGAGCGCGCGATCAGCGCTGGCCGCAGCCCCACCTGGGTCGAGGTGATGGCGCGGCGCGTGAGCGCGTCGAGCGTGAAGAGTCGCCCGGAGAAGTTGTCGCTGGTATAGAGATAGTGGCCATCGCGGCTGATATTCAGCCCATAGGGGCGCGCCTGCGCTGGCAGCGGAATCGTGCCGACAACCGCCTGCTGCGCGGTGGCGATGATGGCGATGGCGGCGCCAAGATAGCAGGCGACGTAGATGAAGCGCCCATCAGGCGAGATGACGATGCTGTGTGGCGCGGCGGGTGTCTTGATGGTACGCGTCACACTCCACGTCGTTGTATCGACGACGGAGACACTGGCGCCCGAAAAATTCGTGACGAAGATGTAACGGCCATCGGGCGAGGCGACCATATGGACGGGTTGCGCGCCGACATGCACGGCATGCGGATCACTCAGCCGCCCGCCGACGAGGTGAAAGACCAGCAGCCGATTGCTGGCGACATCGGTGACATAGAGCGACTGGCCATCGGGCGAGAGGCCCAGCCCATGCGTGCTGCGCGCGGCAGCCTCAGTCTGCGCGCCGAGCGAGTAGACGGCGCCAGAGACGAGATCGCTGACGAAGATGTGGTAGGCGCCGAGCATCGGTGGCAGCGGCAGGGTCGGCGCCGATGCTGGCGTTGCCATCGGCGCTGACTGTGCGCTGACCGGAGCGCCGATAGCGCAGCCCGCCAGCCCAACGAGTGGCACACTGCCCAGCGCCAGCCAGAGCAGCGCCAACCGTGCCAGCGGCGCGCCCCACGCCCTCCCTCGTCGCATCGCCGCGCTCATCGCCGCGCATATCCCTTCGCCAGGCTCGCTCGAAGCCGCCAGCCGCTCGGCCTCCATTGTAGCCAGCGCACGGGCGTCTGCCAACGCGCGGCGTACTTTCACCCCACATCCGCGCCTGTTCTGCGGGCTGGCAGGTTCCAGGCCACCGCGTGCGGCGCCTGGCGGCTAGCGGTTCTGCGGTCGCTTGCGCTTGACGGGTGGGGTCAGCGGCGCGGGCTGCTGGTCGAGCATGTACTGCTTCATCACGACGCGAATGACGTAGAGAATCAGCGCGAGAAAGTAGCCTGGAACCTCGACGACCGCCAGCGCGATCTTCTGTCCATTGCTCCACTCGGCGACCTTGAAGAATCCGGCGCAGGTGTAGAAACCCTCACGGTCGCGCACCAGAATGAAGATCGTCTCCGCCAGCGTGAGGATGAACCCAAGCGTGTCAGGAATCGCCGCGCCGAAGAACATCAGCGCGACGCCGACGAAGCACCAGATCGCCAGGAAGCCGATCATCATGCGCGGATACGTGGCCGCCGTGATCGTCTTTGGATCGAACAACGCCATGATCGGCGACGGTGGCTGCGGCGACTGCGGCGGTTGTGGGGATGGTGATGAGTGCGGGGATTGGGACATGCTGCGCATCTCTTTCGCGTGGGCCAGCATTGGCCGGGATGTGACGTGAGCAGGCCAGCGGAGAGACTGGAGCGGATGACCAACGCCGCGCGCTGACCTGCTTCCGCTCCAGTATAGCGCGTCGGCAAAGCCCCTCCGGCCGCTGGCGCATTCCTCTACGCCAGCGCTATTCGGGGTCGCGTCCCGCCAGCGGCTCGATCATCGGGCGCAGGCGAATCTCGATGATGCGCGAGCCTGCGCGCTGGGTCGCCATCAGCAGCGCCGCGTCGGCCACATCCTCTGGCTCCAGCATGCCAGAAGCCGCCACGCCCTCCTCGGTGCGCCCCGTGCCGATGGCAAACTCCGTCTTCACGCCGCCGGGGCAGAGCACGCCAACCTTGATGCCTCTGGGGCGCAGTTCGCGGTCGAGCGCCTGCGTGAAGCCAACCTGCGCGAACTTGGTGGCGCAGTAGACCGCTTCGCCAGCGAACCCCATCACGCCTGCCATCGAGGCGATGTTGATGATGACGCCCGCGCCCTGACGGGTCAGCACAGGAACCACGTAGCGCGCGAAGAGGAACGTGCTGCGCATGTTGGAGTCCATCATCGTGTCGTACTCGTCGGGCGAGGTCTCTTCGAGCTGCTTATAGATGCCCACGCCCGCGTTGTTCACAAGGATGTCAATCTTGCCGAAGTGGTCCAGCGCCGCCTGCGTGGCGCGACTGGCCGTCTCCTCTTCGCGCACATCGCCAGTCACGAGCCGACATGCGCGGCCCAGGCGCTGCGCCTCCTCGGCAAGCTCGTTGAGGCGTTCGGCGCGCCGCGCCACGACCACCAGATCGGCGCCCTCACGCATGAAGGCGCGCGCGATGGCGCGCCCAATGCCCGCGCTGGCGCCCGTAATCAGCGCCACCTGTCCGCTCAGCCTGCCCGCGCTGCTCGTCGCGGCGCCTGGGGTCGCCAGTTCATCCATTGCCATGATCTGCTCCTTGTTCTGCGCGTGTCGGCGTCGCCAGGGACGCGCCGGAGACGCGCTGATGCAACCGCCCTTCTGCTCTGTAGGCTATCGCGCCGACGGGGCAAAGCGCCAGCGGTGAGCGCGCCAATATGCTGGCTACCCGCAGAACATGCGGAGACCATGCGAGGAACATGTGGGCGAGCGAGCGAAAGCGTCGCGGGCCAAGCGCAAGCGGCGCACGATGGATCGGCGGGGATGCGCTGCAAATTCGCGGACAAAGCGAAGGCCGGACCACATGTGTCCGGTCTTCACAAGGAGGGGAGGAGGAGATTTGGTGGAATTCTCTCTCTGCATTTACGTTACACTGCGACATATTGGCCAGGCATCAGGTGTTCACCTGACATGCGGGTAAGGTGGTACCTGATTTCTAAGTCAAAATGCGTAGGCCCGCCAGCGAGCGCACACCATGCAAT
Source organism: Ktedonobacterales bacterium (assembly GCA_025936795.1). Lineage (GTDB taxonomy): Bacteria > Chloroflexota > Ktedonobacteria > Ktedonobacterales > JADMIN01 > JAKAIY01. The sequence goes on from JAICSR010000267.1 coordinate 3,226, forward strand.
TCACGGCATACGCCACTGGCGCGCGTCAGTTCTGGCGACCGGAGCCGTATGCTCCGCCATGCCCCAGCGAGCGCGTTTCTTCGAGCGCGACGACCACCCGGCTGATATCATCAGCGACCTCGGCCAGCAGGTGTGGCAGCCACTCTTCGGGCTGCGCCTGGTCGCCACCATGCGCGCGCCCACGGCCCAGGGTGATGTGGCCGTTGCGCCGCTCAGCGCCGGAGGCTCCAGCGCGAAACGCGCTCAGGCCCTCGGGATTCCATAGTGGCAGTTCGACGCGCTGTTGCAGCGTCAGCGCCTCGGCCTCCATGCCGCTCTCGCCCAGCGAGAGCGCGATGCTTGGGCGTGTCTCGCCAGCGCGGCTGCTATGCTCGGAGGCGCGCAGTTTCAGCGTGCGAGCGAGCTGGCGCAGGTTGAGGGTGTCCAGCGCGACATTCTCCATCGGCAGCGTATAGGCCAGGTCGAGGATCAGCGGTGGCACGTTCTCGGTGTGCAGGTGCGGACAGTCTTCGTCTGGCTCGTGGAAGAAGTCGCAGACCCCCTCGGCGCCGTCAATCGAGAGGACGCTATCGAGCGGCCCCCACGCGAAGGAGACGGTGCAGGTGGCGCGACGCTCGGCCTCTTCGCAGGGACCAGGATGCAGGGCGCAGGCGAACTCGCGCTCCATCGTCTGCGTGTTGAGCCAGAACTCCGGGTGGGCCGACAGCCCTGTCGCGTCAATCGCGTTCAGGAACATGTCGGTGATGTCTTCATAAGTGACCATGTGGCGCCCACTCCTCCTGGCCGCTCTGGCCGCGTGTGGTGTCTGCGCGCGAGAGCCAGTCTGATCGCAGAATCGAATCACTGGGATAGTTGGGATACAGCCACGCCGCTGGCGCATCGCGGAGGCCAGGCGCGCGGCACAGGCGTCGTATGCCCCTCGATGTTCACGGTATCATATGAGGCGACGCTATGCTTGTCAATCGAGCCGCTGCGCGCCGCCCGCTCGCTCACGCCAAGCTCACTCGGCGCATCGCCATGCGTTTGCTCACCACAATCTGGTATGCTGTGCAATGGCGGCGACGCCAGACCAGACAAAACGAGACAACACAAGCCAGACAAAACAAGAGAGTGGAGTTCAGTACATGCAATCTGCGGTGCGTGGCGGCGGGATGGCGCTGCGACTGTTGTGGCTCATCAACATCGCGCTCGGCATCTATATCGCGTACATCGCGATCAATCCCGGCGGCTGGACGCTCGCCCACATGGCGACCGGCATCTTGATCGTCGCGCTGCTATGGTTCCTGGGCGTGGCGCAGGGGCTGACAAAGACTGGTTCGCTTGGCCTGACCATCGCGACGTTCCTGGTCGGCCTGGCGCTGCCCATCGTCGGCATGTCGCAACTTGCCGTGAAGAGCGCTGCGGCCTTGTATGGCGTGCAGGGGCTGCATGTCGTGCTGGCGATTGCGGCCATCGCGCTCGGCGAGATCAGCGTCGCGCGCTATCGCAAGGCCGTCGCCCTCGCCAAGTAATGCGCGCCGCATGACACGCTAGCTCAAGTCTATTCACCCCTGGTTTCGCTGCTGCGCGAGCCGGGGGTGTCTCGTTCGCCTCAGCCAGCATTCTCGCTCTGCTTCGGCGCGGCCTCGGCTGATGGATCGTCGGTATCGGGCGTCGTCTTGGGTGGGTCAGCCTCGACGACGAGCGGATAGGCTTCGTCATCGTCGTCCTCACCCCAGACGGGGCGCGCGGGCTGCTCGTACTCGCGCAGGAAGCGCTTGCCCATGTACCAGCCCAGCCGTGTGAGTGCGACGAAGATCGCCAGATAGACCCCAACGGTGACGATGACGGCCAGCGCGACGCCAAAACCACCTAGCGGATGGACGAGGAACGCGCCAATGAATCCGAAGAGGATATAGCCCAGCGGCGCGAGCAGACAGGCGATCATCACGCCGAGCAGGCAGCCGAGGTAACCGCCATGCGTTGGCCAGTCGTAGCCGGGCGGCGTCGCGCCGCGATAGCGCTCGTCCTCCTCGCTGCCGCCACTGCCGCCACTGCCGCTCTCGATCACGTCTGCCTGGTCTGGCGCCTGGCCGTGAATCAGCTCTGGCCCGCCATCGTCGGGCGCTCGCTCGATGGGTTCGTCCGTCACGCTCGCCTCATATCTCTTCGCATCGCTTGCGCGCGATGCGCGTCGTGTCGTCTGCTGTGCGCGCTGGCATGCGCCGTCGCGCCATCTCCTAGCATACTCCACCTGCGCCGCCCACGCCAGCGAGCGGCGAGCCGCGACAGCGCGCGACAGGGCGCGACAGGGCGAACGGCATTGACGCGCGCCACGTTGCGGCGTGATACTGTCGTGGCGGGGTGGCCCCCGCAGATCAGCGAGAAAGGCGGCGCCTCTTGAGCGCAACCGCAAGCTTCGAGGAGCACCTGGAGAGCTACGTGACGCTGCTGCTGCGGCTCGGCGTCAACCTCCAGCCGGGGCAG
>JAICSR010000421.1 GCA_025936795.1 Ktedonobacterales bacterium
AAGACCGTTGTGTTGGGGCGTTGCCGCGCCGCCTCGACCAGCGCCCGCTCGATCTCGGCGCCGGTCGCGTCTCCATGCGCATGCAGCACCCGATGACGGCTGTGCGCGGCCTCCAGCCCCAGGTCATAGCGCGTCGCCAGCGCATGCAGCGGGTCGCCTGCGTCGGGCGCATCGGTTGGGAGAGTGGTAGCCTGCGCGCGCTGATCGAACTGCGTCCCCTGGGCGACGAGCCACGCCACCGCCTCGCGCGCTTCGCCGAGCATCGTGCGGGTCGCCGTCTCATCCACCAGCCCGGCGCCCGCTGTCAGCGTATCGCGCAGTTGCAGCTCGGGGTCATCGTCGAGGCCAACCGGCGCGGCCAGCCCGCCCTGCGCATAGCGGGTGTTGCTCTCGCCCAGAGCGGCTTTGGTCAGCAGCGCCACCCGCAGCGTGGTGGGCAGCGTGAGCAGCACGGAGAGGCCGGCGACGCCCCCGCCGATGATGATCACGTCGAAGTCACGCGCCTCAGATTGCGCTTCGGGGCGCGCCTGCGCAGACGCCTGCCCTGCTGGTCCGGTCACGTCCCGGCTCCTTTCGCGCCTGCGAGCGGGCCACAGCGCCCGGCTCGTCAGCGGCTCGTCTTGTCGAACGTGAGCGAGCGCGCCCACGCCGACCCGGCATTAAGTGTACAATGTACACTAAGTCGTCGTGAGCAGATTATACCACGCCCATATCACCGTGCGCCAACAGGGAGCCGATGTGTTCAGAGGAGTGTAACTGGGGTACAATGGAGGGGAACGGACGAGGGCGGCTGGCGGTTCAATCCGCGCCTAGAGCGGCCTGTGGGCAGCGAAGTCCACCCTGCGCGGACGAGGATGTGGACCCCGCGCAGGCGGGTCTTGTGGGGACCGCAGTCGCCTTGAGGCGCGGTTTCAACCGCCGCCCCTAACCACGGGAGAAATGCCATGTCGAGCGAGCCAGCCAGCCCAGCCACAGACACGAGCGCAGACGAGCGCGAGGCGGCGTCTCCCACGCAGCGCGAGCTAGCGGCGGATGAGATGCCCTGCCCCGTCTGCGGCTCGCCGATGCCCGACCTCAAAGGTGGCAAGGCGACCATCTGCCCCACCTGCGGCTTCAAGGATAGCTGCTGCTTCTGAGCGCGTCGCTGCGCCACGGTTGACGCGCGTGGCAGGCTGTGCTAGTGTCTGAACAATCGTTTGTCTACGACACGATTGGAGACATCCTATGCCGCGCATTCCCTACCCCGATCTGTCCGCGATCACCGACCCGGAGATTCTGGGCTACCTCGAAGACGCACGGCTGCATGGCGCGCCGCGCCCCGAGAGCCAGGCCATTCGCGCGCACGTGCCAGCCGTTATCCGCGCCTTCTCGCAGGCCTGGATGACCACCTTCCGCGAAGGCGTACTTGACCACTCCCTCAAGGAACTTTGCCGCGTCTACGTCTCGCAGTCCATCGAGTGTGAGTATTGAGGCGCGCAGCGATCGGTCCGGTCTGGATCGGGGAGCATTCCTGAGGCAAAGTACGCCAAGCTGCTGCATTTCGCCGACTCTGATGAGTTTACGGAGCGCGAGAAGACCGCCCTCACCTACACCAGCGCCATCATCTGGGAGTCGTCGCTCGCCGATGACGCGCTCTGGGAGAAGCTGCACACCCATTTCAGCGACCCGGAACTGGTCGAACTCGGCTTCTTCGTCGGGCTGACGCTCGGTCAGCAGCGCTGGATCAAGACGCTGGACATCGGCCACCACGAGGTACTGGCGGATACGGAGGGTGGTCTGGTTCCCAGCGAGTGACGCCGCAGGGCTGCGTCGTTCCGCCCCTGTGCTGTGCGCTTCCTTCCGCCCGCAGGCGCGCTTCTCCAGCGTATGCGACAACGCGCAGCCTACATGGCATCGCTCGGCGAGTCGAGGTACACTTTGATGCAGCGCGTACTCCATATCCGCTGATCGTATCTCAGTGTCGTGAGCGCGCCGGTAGAGGCGTCCGCCGCCGTGGAGGAAGGGAGCAAGCAGGTGTCTCACCATCACCACAGGCCATCCTGGCGGGATAGCGCCCGCTGGATCGCGCCCAACGACGCCGAGCCTTCCAGCGCGCAGAACAGCGCCGACCCGTGGGCGCGCCTGCCGTTCTTCGACAGTCTGCGCCCTGCTGATCGGCGTGCGCTGGGCGCATGCGGCGCGCTGCGCAGCTATCCTGCGGGCGCCATGTTGGTCGAGGAGGGGCAGCGATCAGATGTTGGCCTCTTCATCGTCATGCGTGGCAGTGTGCGCATCACCCAGCGCAGCGCAAGTGATGGCGTGCGGCCGCTGGCCCTCCTGGGACCAGGCGAGATGTTTGGCGAGATGGCGCTGATGGATGACGAGCCACGCTCGGCGACCGCGACGGCGATCACACCGACCCTGGCGTTCGTCACCCCAATCTTTGACCTCCTGGCCATGCTGCGGCGCAATCCAGAGGTTGCCATCGCGCTGTTGGCGCAGATGTCGCAGCGGATTCGCGCCGCAGAGGCATGGCAGAGCGATTGAGACGGCGCGCCTCACCGCATCAGAACCCGCGTAGCGCCGCCAGCCCTGGCGCATAGAGCACGAGCGCGACGATCAGCAGCCAGAGCGCCACCGCGCCGAGAATCTGTGGGTCGCGCCAGAGCAGTTCATCGGGGCGCTCGCCCTCGCGCCGCACGTAGATCAGGTAGAGATAGCGGCAGACGCCGAAGAGCACGATTGGCACGGTGAGGATCAGCGCCGAGCCGCCCGCCTCGCCCTGGAAGGTGTAGAGGCTGTAGGCGATCACAGCGCAAGTGACAGAGAGCATGATGAGCTGATCGAGCAGTTGCGTGGTGTAGAGCAGCACGCTCTCACGCGCGCCGCTGCTGGCCGGGTCCACGTTGATGCGCAGCAACTCCGCGCGCCGCTTGCCGAGCGCCAGGAAGAGCGAGAGGAAGATGGCGCAGAGGTAGAACCACGGCGAGATGAAGACCGCCGCTGCGAATGCGCCCGCCAGCGCCCGCAGCACGAAGCCCGCTGCGATGGCGAAGACATCCCATAGCGCCAGCCGCTTCAGCCAGGTGGAATAGGCGACATTGAGCGCGACGTAGGCCACCAGCGCCAGCAGAAAGAGCAGCCCGCCCCCGCCGAGCGCGCGGAAGGGGTCGGGTCCGCGTGGCAGATCGTGGTAGAAGCCGCCCAGCGCCAGCCAGAGCGCCAGCGCCCCGGCCCCGGAGAAAAGCGCCGCCGCCAGCCACGCCGCCGCGCGCACGCTCAGCGTGCCCGACGCGATCGGGCGGTAGCGCTTGCGCGGATGGAGCAAGTCGCGCTGGCGGTCTGCCAGATCGTTGACGAGGTAGACGCCGCTCGCCGCCAGACAGAAGACTGCGAAGCCGATCAGGACGCGCGTGAGCGTGGGCGTGTCGAAGATGGTGCGCGAGAAGACCGCCGCCAGCAGCGTCAGCCCGTTCTTCGTCCACTGCTCCGGACGCATTGCGCGCAG
>JAICSR010000116.1 GCA_025936795.1 Ktedonobacterales bacterium
AGCATACTGACTGCCCGCAGCCGCTGTCAACTCAGCGCACATCACTGTGGCATCCACACGCCGCCCTGCTCAGCGCGTATCCCCGTCGTGACCGAGGCCCGCCATGTGGGCGCTGAGAGCGCGCCAGGTGTGGCGAAAACCGCTCCATGCTGCTGCTGGTCGGAGGTGGGCGTGTCGCAGCTATAGACGATGACACTCGATGCGCCCGCCGCGCCAGGTCGCCGCAGCGCCCACACAGGATCAGAGCAGCCGGGCTGGCTGACCTGATAGGCAGTCGTCGTCGCGCCATAGACCGGCGCCTCCGCAAGATCGCGCACGCGAGCGATCCATGCCGCCCATTTCCCGTGCACGGTCAGTGCGACGAAGGCCAGCATGGAGCTATCGGGCGACCAGACAGGCCGCCATGAGGGGTCGAACCCGTTCAGATAGCGCATGTGGCGCGCCGCAGTTTGTGCGACAGGCAGGCAATCGGAAGCGGGCGCCACCACGATGCCGCCGTTCGCGTTGCTGTGCTGCTGAAACGCCAGCCACTGGCCATCCGGTGAGCACGCTGGCCAGTGATCGCCAACACCTGTCGTGATCTGGCGGTCCGCTCCAGTCGTGAGCGAGTGCGCCATCAGTCCGCTCTGGGTATCGTAGAGCAGCCACGCGCCATCAGGCGACCACGACAGCGCGGCGCATTCTCCGCAATTCGCGATCACTTCCGTGGGGCCGGGCGGCTCGACAACCGGCCAACCATCGCTCGCGCGGCTCATCGTCGCAACCCAGACACTGTTCACCGTGTCGGAATCTTTTGCGATGAATGCCAGACGATGCTGGCTTATATCATAGGACGGCGCATGCAGCGAACTGAATGTCTCCGTCGAATCGGTTGACGCCCCCTGATCGAGGAAGCGCGCATCTGGCCAGAGTGTACGCCACTGTCCTGTGGAGGCGTCCATCACAGCCAGGACATTGGGTTGTCTGGTCGCCCATTGCTGGTAGACGAGCCAGCCATTCACCTGCGCGCTGTCCCAGGGCAGCGTCGCGCTCACCGCTTTAGTGCGCACGGCGAGCAGCGTGGAGACAACCAGCGCCACCAGCAGCAAGGTGATAGTGGTGAACGCCAAGAGCGCTTTTGGCGACGCTACACGCAATGGCCGAACCCAAGACGCGGCGATGGAGGCGACGGCTTCCTCGGCGTCTTCGCGCGCCGCATTGGCCGCCACACGAGTAGCGGCCCCGCCAGAGGGTACGTCGGGTGCGGGCATGCGTTCAGGCTCAGCGACGGCCGTCTCGGCGAGAGATGTTAGCCCGGACAGATCAGCTGCCCTGGCTGGTGTGACGTCTGCGCTGGCCTGCGCCTTCTCGGTCTTTCTGCGCGGGCGCGACCTCGATGACTGTGCCGCCGCGCGAATCAACGCAGCCTCTTGCGGCGAGACATCGAGCGCGTCAATCAACGGCTTCAGCGTGGCGGCGCGCGGACCTCGCCGCCTGCCGCTCTCCAACGCGCCAATCGCTTCAACCGAGATACCCGACCGATCAGCGAGGGCTTGCTGTGTCAGACCAGAGCGTTTGCGATAGCGGGAGAGAAGTTCCCCGAAAGGCGAAGGAGCGACGGATTTTCTGGATACCGCAGACTCGTCATCGCTGCGGAAAGGCGGTCGCTCCATAGAACGCGCAGGCTCCTGACTGACGACTTGCGGCGATGAATCGCTTCCCTGTCCACAATCCAGCAGTGGACGATGCGCATGGTTCGCTGCGATGTAAGCGGCGCCGATGCGCCCGCCCAGGTACACAAGCGCCCGCCTATCGTAGCATCCAGGCGCCGAAGACTCAAGTGAGGAAGCTCTGTTCACCAGGGCGCAGGATGCATGTCCGCTGCATCACAATCCGTACATTTAGGGTAAGCGTCCGGCTAGGGCGCGTAATGTACGGATTTCGCGACGACACAGACACCCCCGATGCTCTTTACTTTTCCTGAGGCGATGCACTCTGGCAATCGCCCCTAACAGTCAGGAGCAGATGGAGCAATGCGACACCCTCAAGACACCTCGGAGCCTGGTCCGCGCAAGAGCCAGCAGACCACCCAGCAAACGCCACCTATCTATGCGCACGAGCTTTTCGCAGCGCCAGAAGACTTTCTGCCAGCCCTCATGCCGCACCCCGTACCAGCACCTTTACCGGATGGCGCACAGGAGATCGAAAAGCCTGTGCATCGCCTCCAACTCGGACGAGATACACCACTCCCACCCGGACACTGAGGACCATTGAGCGCAGATCTGCGGGCGGGCTACCCCGCCCGCGCCGCCTCCAGCCGTTGCAGCTCGATGGCGCGGCGGTAGAGCGCGACGTATTGCTCGGCGGAGGCGTCCCACGAGTAGTCGGCCAGCATTGCCCGCTGCATCAGGTCGCGCCAGACCTCGCGGAAGCGGTAGACCTCCAGGGCGCGCATGGCGGCGGCGAAGAGCTGGAAGGGGTCGTAGACCGCGAAGCCGAAGCCCGCGCCACTCTTCGTCTCCGGGTCGAACTCCGGAACGGTGTCGGCCAGCCCGCCCGTTCGGTGGACGACGGGGATGCAGCCGTAGCGCATCGCCAGCATCTGCGTGCTGCCGCACGGCTCCACATGCGAGGGCATCAGCAGCAGATCGGCTCCGGCGTAGATGCGCTGGCTCAGCTCATTGCTGAAGGTGAACTGGAACGCCACCTGGCGCGGATAGCGCACCGCCAGCTTCTGCAACATCTGATGGTAGTGCAGGTCGCCCGTTCCCTGCACGATCAACTGCACACCCTGCTCCAGCAGCGGCAGCAGCGTCAGGTCGAGCAGATCGTAGCCCTTCTGGTCATTCAGGCGCGAGATGATGGCGATCAGTGGCGTGCGCTCCTCCACCGGCAGCGCAAACTGGCGCTGGAGCGCGGCTTTGTTGGGTGGGCGCTGGTCGAGCGAGAAGGCGTCGAAATGCGACGTGAGCGACTGGTCGGTCGCGGGATTGAACTCGACCGTATCAATGCCGTTGAGGATGCCATAGACGCGGTCCTTGCGCGAGCGCAGCAGCGGATCGAGGCGCTCACCATACTCCTCGCTGAGAATTTCGGCAGCGTAGCGCGGGCTGACCGTGCTCACCACGTCGGCGAAGGCGATGCCACGCCCCATCAGGTCCACCATCGCCGATTGGTCGGCCCCCTCAGTATAGAGGAAACCCTCCTCGGCGATGCCCGCCACCTCCAGAATGCGATAGCCAAAGATGCCCTGATAAGCGAGATTGTGGATCGTGTAGACGCTGGCCGCGTCCTTCAAGACCGGATCGTGGCGATAGATCGTCTTGAGCCAGTTCGGCACGACGCCGGTATGCCAGTCGTGGCAGTGGATGACCTCCGGCGCCCAGTCGCCCTTGCGGATGAACTCCATCACGGCGCGGCTGAAGAGGATGAAGCGGTCGCCGTCGTCCTGATAGTTTGAGAGACGCTCACGGTTGAAGTATTCAGGCGCGTCAATGAAGTAGACGCGCACACCATCGTCCTGCTCCGTCTCGTAGACATCCACCAGCTCGCTACGGCGGCTCATGGGTGCGGCTAGCTTGCGCTCGACCGGGCGCAGGCCCCAGCGCGCGGCGTCCACCGCCTTGTAGCGTGGCAACGCCACCCGCACATCATGCCCCATGCGGCTGAGCGCGCGAGGCAGCGCCCCGATGACATCCGCCATGCCGCCGGTCTTCACGTAGGGAACGCCTTCCGCCGCGATGAAGAGGATGCGCAGCGGCTCGCTGTGCAGGGCCGCCTCCACATCGAGCGGCGCGCTGGTCAGCGGCTCTGGCTGGTCGCTCGTCGGCGAGCCCGGCGCCGCCAGTGGCAGAGCCGACGCCGTTGGGGGGAACCCACGCGAGTTGGCGCTGGTCAGAACGGGGCGAGACATGGCGCATCCTCCCATGCTAGCGACTTTTCGGTCGGCGCTGGGAGATGATCCCCAGCTTTCCCTGCGCGCAGGCCAGCCCCGAGAGGCGCAGCGTCCTTGCGTCGCCGCAACGGGAACGCCCAACCCAACAGCAGAGCTACCCCCACGCGCTCTCAGCACAGCGACAGGGCGGCGACAGGTCGCGTCGGGTCTGTTGTAATCCCGTCGGCGCACGCTCACGCAGCCAGCCAGTTCATCCGCGCGACGGCCCGCAGCCCGACACCCAGACAATGCGAACACCAACACTATCGCACACAAGGCAAGCCCCTGGGGCAGCAAGCGCACGACGCAGGCCAATCCTTTACTTCGTCATGTCGGAACCCAGTCCACTCAGGCGGACTTTGCGGCCCGCAGGCCCGCCAGGCGCGGTTTCAACCGCCAGCCTCCAGACGCGCGGAACAGGCCCGCAGCCAGAGGGCCACGGGCCTGTTCCGCCGAGCAGCGCTATGCAGCTAGGCTAGCGCGCCTTCCGCAGCGAGCGCGTACTGGTCGTCGGGGTCAGGACCAGCGGCGACGTAGGCGAAAGCGCCGACCATCGCGATGAAGAAGCCAAGCTCGACCAGCTCCTCATAGACGAACGGCATGTTGTAGATGATGACCGCCTCGGCGGCGCCGATCAGCGCCACCACCAGGACGATCAGCGCCCAGCGCGGGCTGCCCGCCTGCACGGCGGCGTAGAGCGCCGCGAGGATGCCCACCACCTCGAAGCAGATGCCCGCCAAGAACCACGCCTGGCCGCCGCCCATGGCATCCACGCCATAGTAGAGCACATCCCAGCGGAAGCCCATGATCGAGCCGACCATCTCGAAGACCACGGCGAAGAGCAGCGCCCACATCGCAAACTTGCGCACCTTGCTCATTGGCTTGCGCCGCACCAGCACGGTGATCTGGAAGGCGGCGAAGCCACCCATGAGCAGCATGCCCCAGAAGGCGTCATGCAGGCCGCCGATGCCTGGCTGATAGAACAACGCCAGCGCCTCGACCTCGAAGAACGAGGGCATCGAGAGCAGCGAGAAGCCCATCAGGTAGACCAGCAGCAGCGTGCCAAGTACCAGCCACTGGCCTGTGCAGCCCAGCGGCTCCGGGCGAACTGGCGCAAACTCGACCTGCGTGGCCCACGTCCACACGAAGGCCAGCAGCATGATGCAGGCGGCGATCAGCAGGCCAATTGGCGTCTGCTTCGGGTCGTCCTGGTGGATCAAGGTGACGACCAGGCCTGCCCAGACGATACCATACGTGCCGCCCAGCACAATCGTATTGCGCCGCGTGGACCAGAAGTAGAGGCCCATCATGAACAGGCCAAAGGGAATCGAGAAGACGATGGCGCAGATGATATAGCCAGTGAACGGCGTAAACGTGCAGCTTGCTGGAATCTGCGTCTTCTGCGCGCACTGCACCCAGAACTGGCTAGGGTCTGCCTGATGGATCAGGTAGACTACCGGATAGATGGCGGCCCATATCACCAGCAGCGGCACGCCGATACTGCCGAAGAGGCCAACGACACCATGCAGGTAGTTGGCGGGCATGAACTGCTGGCGATTCCGCGTCATGATCGGCAGCAGCCAGACCACCAGGCCCAGCAACGCCAGGATCATCGCCACGTACAGCAGAATGTTGCCAACGACGCCAGCTGTTCCCGTGGGGTCGAACACGACGGGCGCAAACGTGTAGATCGTCAGCCAGACCGCAATCAGCGCAATGGAGGCCGCAATCGCCACCCGTACGATATAATCGCGCGCGGGGCCGAAGATGCGCCCGGAGAGGATGCTGGGCGTCAACAGAGCGATGACGAGGATGCCCGGGCCAATTACCAGGCCCAGCAGGCCAATCGCCTTCAGGTCAATGCCCTGCGGTTGCAGCCAGGCGGGAGCGAGCAGCCAACTCTGGCCAGGAATCGGCCAGTAGGTCGTGGAGACGACGTTCTTCCCATTGACTACCTGCGTGGACGTGATGGCGTCGGGCAGATACTCGTGCCAGGCGCCCGTGAACACCTGGAAGTCGAAGAACGCGCCAATCGCCGTAATGCCCGCGCCCAGGACCGCAAAGATCGGCCAGGGAATCAGCGGGCGCGGGTCGTAGAGCAGCGCGATCTCCAGCGCAATGACGCCCAGCCCAACCGAGAGCAGGCCCATGTCGAGGAAGCCTTGCTCCAGGCGCGTCAACTTCGCCAGCGTGGAGATGGTGAAGAAATAGCCTGGAACCTGTCCGACCAGGATGATGGCGAGGAAGAAAAAGCCGGCCGCCATCACCACTGCCCGCGCCCACGACATCGGCCTTTCGTGCTCGCGCGTGGGCGCCGCTGCCGTAATTGCCATGAATCATGACCTTTCAGCGCAATGATTCCCGCTTCTACAGGCGGCGCAAGGACGCCGACGCGCGGGCCGCGCGTCGCTCAGAGCGCGTCTACCATGGAGCCTCCACAGCAGACCTTCCGAGCGCCGCGCACTGGAACGCGATTCATCAGGCGAGATTACTGGACGGTGATCCAGCCAACCATCGCCGGGTGGATACCACAATAGTAGGGATACTCGCCGGGTGTCGCAAACGTGTAACTATACGAGCCGCCTGGCGAGAAGATCGGCGAGGTTGGGAACTTGTTGTTCGGCGTGCCACCAGAGCCACTCACCACGTCGTGCGGGATGCCGCCCTGGGTGTGGTTCTGCCACTCAACCGTCGTGCCAGCTTTGATGATCACGTTTGCCGAGGTCTGGTCGAGCACTTCCCACTGATAGCCCGAACTGTTCGTGGTCGAGTTCACAGCGTCAATGACGACCGACTTGTCGGCAGTCTTGTCAATGAACGTATTCGCGGGTGGCTTGCTGCCGCCCTTCTTCTCCGCGTTGTACTCGGCCTGCTGCGTCGCGTTGATCAGCGTGCCGTACACATAGGTAAACCCGTTGACACTCGACAGCCCCTTCGACGCCGTATAGGTGCGGTCCGAAGAGCGAATCAGCGCCACGACATAGCCAATGTCGTCTTGCGTGAGCGAGCCGCCATAGTCATCGAGCCACGCCGGCATCAGAAACTTCGTTGGATCATTCGGATTGGCGATGCCACCCGAGATGATGCGGGTCAGGTCCTGGTCGGTCATCTTGGAGATGTCGGGATTGCCGTTGAGCTTTGGCCCATTAACGCCCTGCCCCAGATAGCCGTGGCAGGTAGCGCAATACTGGCCGAAGATTGCCGCGCCGCGCTGCAATTTCAGGTCATATAGCGAGGCTTGCGCATCGGCTTGGCTCTGTGTCTGGGTGATGAGGAGGAAAGGCAAGAGGAGACCAATCGCGATGGTGACGATGAGCGCCGCATAGCCGGTCTTCGTCACGGCGTTGCCGCGTGAATAGAAGACGTAGACCAGCGCCGCGACTCCCAGCGAGACGACAGCCAGCCCAAACGCGATGCGCCCATCGAGCGCAGAGGTTACCCCCAGCAGAGCGAACAGAACGGCTAATCCCACGCCTGCCGTGACGGCCAGCAGACCAGGATTCCGATTACCTTCCATCTATGCTACCTCGTAAGCTCATCGAACGCGCCGTCGCAGGCGACTCGCGCCCGACTCGCGGGCCAACTACTGCGCGGAGCACTGCACACCTGGAACCTGCAAGATGCGCGTGCCAACATCAGGACGCTCGACGCGCTGGTTCAGCTTGCCGGTATCTACCGCCACATTGCCATTGCTGTCGAACGACATCGAAAAGCGGTCGAGGCTGCGCGGCGCGGGGCCGTCGAGATACTCGCCGTCAATGTTGTAGTGCGACCCGTGGCACGGGCATTTGAAGCTGTTGCAGTCATTGCGGAATGGCACTTTGCAGCCCAGATGCACACAGACCTGGTAGAGCGCCGCCCAATAGGTCCCATCTGAGTCCTTGGTCCAGCTCTCCGCTGACATGGCGTCGTCGAGCTGTGTGCCGCTCATCAGCAGGGTCGTGCTGCCGCCGGGCTTGAGGTGCATGATGTAGCTCTTGGCGGCGGCCTCATAGAACATGCCCGCCTGGTCAATCGCAAAGGCCTTCTGCTCGGCGGCGACATAGGTTGACTTCGCTTTGAGGACGATCACCGAGCCAAACTGGCCCGCGAGATTCGGGTAGAGCATCGCCAGCCCCTCGACGACGCCTTCGAGCGCCACGAGACCAACGGTGATGCCCACCGCGCGCCGCAGCACCTGACGGCGACTGAGGCCTTTACGCGACAACTGGGCGTTTTCCGCGCCGCCGCCGCTGAGCACCTCATACTCTTGTGGGGTGCGTGGTGTCTGAATGCTCATATCGCTTGCTTCTATCCTCACCCTACACTCACCGGACACGCCGACCCGTCGCCGCGTGGTTCGTCGCTCGCCGCTCGTCACTCGGATAACTGCGCATAGATACGACGCATGGTTGCGCGGCGCCCCCTGGCCGATTGGTTGGCCCTGAGCGCGCCGCGTACGGCTAGGGTATGACTAGAGGTTAAAGAACAGACCCTGCCATGGCCAGATCCATTGCCAGCCTGAGCCTCGGAAGAAGCTGCCCATGAGGATCGTCACCGCGAAGAACAGCGCACAGGCGGTAAAGACCGTGATAGACAGCTTGCGATCCTCGAACGAGCGGCTGGGGTTGCGATCCACATAGGGCAGCATCGCCAGCGCGACCAGCACGAAGCCGGGCAGCAGCACGCCCGCGACCGTCGGCGGGAAGTAGTGCAACTGCTCTTGCAGGCCCAGGAAGTACCACGGAGCCTTCGCCGGGTTTGGCGTCAGGTTCGGGTTCGCGTGATCGAGCAACGGCGCGTTGATGACAATCGAGAGCACGGTGAGCACCACCGACATCATCAGCGCCGCAAAGAACTCGCGAACCAGCAGGTGCGGCCAAACGAAGACCGAATCTTCGAGCTGCTTCTCGATGCGCGTGACCGCTTCCTGCTTGACAACCGCCAGCGTGCGGTAACGCTTCTGGGTCGCCGCTGGCCGCGCCTCTGTCGCTGGCCTTGGCTCTGTTGTCGTCATGCTCGCTCTCCTTTGAACATCCGAAGTCGGCTAGTTCAGCGCGCTTACGGGAACATTCTGCGACTCAGCGCGCGCCGCCTCGAGCTCGCGGCGAGACGGTGGCGGAGGTCCAGCCTCACCGCCGTCCTTCCGGATGCGCCAGAAGTGAACTGCCATCATGATCGCGCCCACCAGCGGCAGGCCGATAACGTGCAGTGTGTAGAAGCGCACCAGCGTCGGCTGCCCCACACCCACCGGCTGCCCGGTCAGGAAGTTGTGAACCTGGGCGCCAAAGATCGGCGCATAGGAGGCCATGTTCGAGCCGACGGTGATGGCCCAGTAGCCAATCTGATCCCACGGCAGCAGGTAGCCCGTGAAGCTCAGCAGCAGGGTGACGAGGAAAAGAATCACGCCGACGACCCAGTTGAACTCACGCGGCGGCTTGTAGGCGCCGTGGTAGAACACGCGGATCATGTGCAGCGTGACCGTCACCACCATCAAGTGCGCCGCCCAACGGTGCATATTGCGCACGATGTTGCCGAAAGCCACAGCGCTGGTGATCTGCTGGATGTTCGCATAGGCCACTGTCTGCTCAGGGACAAAGTAGAACATCAGGAACACGCCAGTGATCGTCAGCACCAGAAACAGGAAGAAGGAGAGGCCGCCCAGACACCAGGTGTAGGTGATCTTCATCGCCTTGCGGCTCACCTTGACAGGATGCAAGTGCAAGAACACGTTGCCCATCATGACGAGCGACTGGTTCAGCGGGGTGTCCGGATAGCCGTGGCGGAAGATCGAGCGCCACAACTGGCTCTCCGTCGTCATGGACCATGCCTGGTCAAGCAGGCCCTTATTTGTCTTGCTCACACTGCCTCCTCAGAGCGGGGACACCCGATGGTTGGGTCAGAGCGCTTTCCGCGTGGCGCCGCTGTGGCGCCGGAGTCTGTCAAATGAAACACATGATGACAGCAGATGACAGCATGCAGGTTGGCATGCCCGGACAGCCAGCGGCGTCACCGGCATCCTATGATAACAGAAGCGAGTGACCCACGCAATGCGCGCATCCCTTTGACCCCTTTGGGGCAGGAACGCAGGCGCCTCGTGCGCTCACCAGTTGAGACGAACGATGGTGGCGCCGCGTCGCGCCTCCAACCAACGAGTCGTCTCCGCCAGCGCATAATGAGTCCGCTGGCCTAGTACAGTCCGGTAACATACAGTCTACCCGTAACCCAGCCGACATCCATCAGGTATACACCTGATTTTTCTTCGGGGGCGCAAGCGCGCACTCTCCGCAAGCTGCGCGCCCATCTGAACAACCTCTCCACGGCTTCTCACCAGCGCTTGCAGGCGCGCGGTCACTGCGGCGGCGCATCTGGCTGAAGCGTCTGCAGGACCCAGCGCAGGAAGTGTGGAACCTCGGCGATGGATGCCAGGGTGAGGTCGGCGCTGGCGAGCAGCGAGGCAGGCGCCTCGGCGTGGCCGATGGCGACAGCGACGCCGATACAGGCGCCCTCGGCGCGTAGCGCCCGCAGCGCGTGAAAGGCGTCTTCGTCGGTGCGATCATCGCCGAGGTAGATGGCGCTGACCAGCGCGTGCTGGCGCACGAGCGCGCGTACC
>JAICSR010000411.1 GCA_025936795.1 Ktedonobacterales bacterium
ACGTTGACGGCGCGCTGACGGCGCGCCTGCTCGCGCCAGGCGATCAGACGGCTGGCATTGATCTCGCGCAGCAGGAAGAAGTGCGGAATCTCCTGCCAGCTTTGCGTCGTGCGCTCGGCCATGATGCGCCAGACGGGATGCAGTGCCGGCTCGGCTTGCGCTGGCTCGGCGGCCGCCGTTGCCGTGGAGATCGCAGCAGGACGCGCAGCGAAGGCCAGCACATCGCTGGTGACGACCGCCGCTCCGGGCGCGCTGCCTACGATGAGCGTGAGGTCAACGCCACGCTCACGCGCCAGCCGCCGCGCCTTGGGCGAGGCGGGCAGCAGCCGCGCCGGACGCCCGCCCGCCGTAGACTGCGCTGGCCGTGCAGACGAGTCGCGCTGATCGAGATAGGCCAGCACGTCAGCCTTCTGCACGCGGCGGCCATTCGCGGGAATCGCGGCTGGGTCTAACCCGCGCTCCTCCGCGATGCGCCGCGCCAGCGGGCTGACGCCGCCAGCCGCAGTAGTCGCCGTCGGAGCCGCTACGGCCCCGCTGGCGGGCGCTGCGGCAGCCGGAGCGGCGGTCGGCGGCTCCGGCGCCTGTTCGCCAGGCGCGAGAATCATGGCGATGACCTGCCCAACCGGCACGTCGTCGCCCTCCTGCGCGACGATGCTCACCAGAATCCCACCCGCGCGGGCCTCCAGCTCCATCGTCGCCTTGTCGGTCTGAATCTCGGCGAGGGCGTCGCCCTCCTGCACGCGGTCGCCCTCGGCTTTGAGCCAGCGCACCAGCGTTCCCGTCTGCTGCGCCATCCCCAGGGCGGGCATGAACACCTTTGTAGCCATCAAACGATCTTCCCCAGCGGCTGCGCTACCGCGACTTTGGCGCAGACGCCTTCGACGCCTGCGAGACATGTGACGCATGCGCGTTCGATGAATGCCCGTTTGCCGCAGTGCGTTCGCCTCTGCCTGCCACGGTGTTGCGATGCGACTGCGCATCGCGCACGGTATTGAGTGGGCCGGTCGCGGTGTAGTAGCGCACGCCCGCCACCAGCAGCTCTTCGGCGGGGAAGCGCGTAATCACCTCGCAGCCAGTCGCCGTGACGATCAACTGCTCTTCGATGCGCGCGGCGGACCAGCCATCGGAGGCGGGCCAGAAGGTTTCGAGCGCGAAGACCATGCCCTCCTTGATCTCCTCTGGATGGTCGAGCGAGACGAGGCGGCTGAAGATCGGCTTCTCCCAGATGGAGAGGCCAACGCCATGGCCATATTGCAGCGCGAAAGCCGCCTCCTCATCCGGGAAGCCGAAGTCTGGCGCCTTCGGGAAGGTGGCGACGACCTCGCCCGTGGTCACGCCGGGGCGAATCATGGCGATGGCCGTATCGAGAATGTCGCGGCACTTCTTGTAGGCGTCCACCTGCGCCTGCGAGGCGCTGCCGACCGCGAAGGTGCGGTAGTAGCAGGTGCGATAGCCGTTGAAGCTGTGCAGGATGTCGAAGTAGGCCGGGTCGCCGGGGCGCAGCGCGCGGTCGCTGAAGACGTGCGGATGTGGGCTGCAGCGCTCGCCAGAGATGGCGTTGACGCCCTCGACATGCTCCGATCCCATATCGTAGAGCACTTTGCTGACGAGGCCGACACACTCATTCTCGCGCACGCCGGGGCGCATGAAGCGATAGAGTTCGTCGTAGGCGGCGTCCACCATCATGCAGGCGGTGTTGAGCAGGATGATCTCGTCCACGGTCTTGATGATGCGCGCCTGCTGCATCAACTGCTGGCCGTCTACGACGGTGATGCCCTCTTTCTGCAGCGCAAAGAGCACGGGCAGTTCGATCACATCTACGCCGAGCGGCGCGCCGAGCAGCCCACGCTCCTCCAGCTCGATGCGAATCTTGCGCGCCACATCTTCGGCGCGGCCCGCCTCTGGGGCCATCGCGCCGCGCTGCGTCGAGATGCCCGCGCGCGAGCGCTCGCCTAGCCACGGCGCATAGAGCTGGTGGTGGCGCGCCGCCGAGCCGAAGTCCCAGAGAATCGGCTCATCGTTCTGCGGCAGCAGCGAGAAGCGCGCGACCTTATCCATCGCCCACGTGCCGATGTGCGTCGCGGTGATGTAGCGGATATTGTTCATGTCGAAGCAGAGCAGCGCGCCCATCTCCGACTCGGCCAGCAGACCCTTGATGCGATTCAACCGCTGTGTGCGCAGGCGGTCATAATCAATCCGCTCCTCCCAGTCCACACCCATCGTACCGTATGTCTTGGGACCCATGTCAGACTCCTTTGGCTTGGCTTGGCTTGGCTTGCGCGTCATGTCGGCGCGGCGTATCAGTCGAGATGGGCTAGGCGCGACCGCAGAGGGTCTTGGCCAGCTCAGTCACTTGCTCTGGTGTGGCGACTGTCAGGTCTTCGAGCACAGGCGAGAACGGCACCGGTACGTCCATCGCGCCCATGCGCCTGACTGGCGCATCGAGATAGTAGAACGCGCCCTCGGCGATGACGGCGGCAAACTCCGCCGTGACGCCGTAGCGCTCGTAGCCCTCGTCAATCACGATCGCGCGGCTGGTCTTGATCGCCGAATTGATCAGCGCGTCTTTGTCGAGCGGGTAGGTGGTGCGCGGGTCAATCACCTCGGCGCTGAGGCCGAGACTCTGCAGCTGCTCGGCGGCGGCGAGCGCAACCTGCACCATGCTGCTGGTCGCCACCAGTGTGATATCCTCACCGACGCGCTTGACATCGGCGACGCCAAACGGGATGGTGTACTCCTGCTCTGGCACAGGCCCCTTGAGGGTGTACATCATCTTGTCCTCGAAGATCACGACCGGGTTGTCGTCGCGGATGGCGGTTTTGAGCAGCCCCTTGGCGTCGTAGGGCGTGGAGGGCAGAGCGACCTTGAGGCCGGGGATATGGCTGACCCAGGCGTGCAGGCTCTGGCTGTGCTGCGCGGCGCTGCGGCGGGTGGCGCCCAGCGTTGTCCGAATCACCATCGGAACCTTGAGCTTGCCGCCCGACATGTAGTGAACCTTGGCGGCCTGATTGGCGATCTGGTCCATGACGATGCCGAGGAAGTCGCCGAACATGATGTCCACGACCGGACGCATGCCGGTCATCGCCGCGCCGACGCCCAGCCCGGTGATGCCCGCCTCGGAGATGGGCGAGTCGAGAATGCGGGTCTTGCCGAACTCCTCGACGAGGCCACTGAGCACCTTGAACGGCGTGCCAGCCTCGGCGACATCTTCGCCAATGACGAAGACAGTTGGGTCGCGGCGCAGCTCCTCGGCCAGCGCCTCGCGGATGGCCTGGCTCAGCGTGATCTCGCGGGTCGTGACCGCGCCATTCCCACCATTTCCGCCAGTCGCCCCGGTCGCGTTGGCGGAGACGAGACTAGACGTAGACATGCTGCGTTACCTCCGATGGGTCTGGGTAGGGCGCGTCGAGCGCGAAGGCCACGCCCGCCTGGACCTCGGCGTCCACCTCGGCGCGAATGGCGTCTAGCTCGGCGGGCTTGGCGATACCTTGCGCGACGATCCACTCGCCCATCAGTGTGATCGGGTCGCGGTCGCGGCGCCAGTGCTCCTCCTCCTCGCGTGAGCGATAGTAGCCGCGCTGGATGTCGCCGACGTG
>JAICSR010000392.1 GCA_025936795.1 Ktedonobacterales bacterium
GCGCTGATGCACGCGCCCGGCCAGATGGGTGAGCCATCGCAGCCGCTGATGATCGCGCAGGCGGAGGCTGGTCTTGCGCCGGGTGGCGCTATCACGCGCCTCGTCAAGCCAGAGACACAACTGCTACGTCCCGACCTCTACGACAACTATGCGCAGTTCCAGGAGTGGGGCGGCGCGGCGTGCAGCGCAGCGGCGCTCTCTGAGGTGCTGACGGCGTATGGCGTGCCGCACGCGACGATTGGCCACGAGATAGACGAGCTTGGCGCCTACATCTCGCCCAACGGCGGGCTGCTCAACCGTCGTGGATTCGCGGTGGTGGCGGCGAAACACAATCTGCGCGCGGATCAGAGCATGTCGCTGACCTATAATCAGCTGCTCTATCTGACTGAGCAGCTAGGCATGCCGGTCATCGTGAATGTGCACATCAGCTACGGCTACTACCACTTCTTCGATGGTGGCCACTTCCTCACGGTCGTCGGTGGCGACGCGCAAGGCCTGCAGATCGTGGATTCGTCGGAGTACTACATCCACTATCTGCCCAAGGATGTCTTCTACCAGATGTTCACCGGCTACACCGCCGCCATCGTACCCGCGAACTATCAGTACACGCTGCCGAATAATTAGCGCGCGGCCCATACAACCAGGACCACACGCCTGCGGATTCAGCCGCCGGACCTCACCCCCAGCCCCTCTCCTGCGAGGAGAGAGGAGCCAGATTCCCCCTCGCCTTGTGTGGGAGCAGGGGGCCAGGGGGTGAGGTCGCGCCTGGCGCTGGCTCCACGAACGTGTTATTGGCCCGTGTATACTGGTGAGAGCGCGCAGCGAGACAATCAGCGAGACCATCGCACGGCGCGGCGGAGCAGGAGAGAAGCATGGCGGCAGCGGACCCCCAGGAATCTCAGGAGCGTCGGGAACGGCTGGAGATGCTCGCGTATCTGCGCGAGGCGTTTGGCAAGCTGCTACGTGCGGATGAGCCGCTAGCCCGCCACGGCACGTTTGGCGTGGGCGGGCCAGCCGACGCCTGGGTGAGCATCCAGGCCGAGGACGCGCTGGCGCAGCTCGCGACGCTGGCCTGGCAGCGCGGCTGGCCGCTGATGCTGGTGGGCAACGGCACGAATGTGCTCTACGCCGACGCTGGGGCGCGCGGTGTGGTGGCGCGCATGGCGCTGACGCAGTGGACGCTGGAGCCGCTGGAGGGCGACAGCGAGCGCGTGCGGTTGCGCGCAGGCGCGGGCGTCAGCCTGCCGAAGCTGGTGAACGATTTGGCGGCGCAGGGCTGGGCCGGGCTGGAGTGGGCAGCAGGCGTGCCGGGAACGATCGGTGGGGCAGTGGTGAGCAACGCCGGAGCGCACGGCGCCTGTGTCGCCGACACGCTGGAGACGGCGCGCATCCTCTTCACGCCCGATGCGACGCCCGAGATGGCTGAGGGCCAAGCTGCAGACCAGGCAGAGGGCGAGCGTGGCCAGGCGGTCATTCGCGAGCTGCCTGCGAACGCGCTGGGTTTGACCTATCGCCATAGCCGCTTCCGCGCCGACCGTCGCGTCACCTTCGACGATGCGGGGTGTCCGCAGGCCGCGCCACGCGCGCTGATCGAGCCGCCAGAGATGATCGTCGGCGCGAGCTTCCTGTTGCGGCGCGACGACCCGGCGGCGATTCTGAGCCGCGTGGCGCACTACAAGCTACATCGCAAGCAGACGCAGCCGCCGCAGCCCAGCGCAGGCTCCGTCTTCAAGAATCCTGACGGCGACCATGCGGGCCGGCTGATTGAGTCGGTTGGGCTGAAGGGGAAGCGCATCGGGCGCGCCGAGATTTCGCCGCGCCACGCCAACTTCATCGTCAACACGGGTGGCGCCAGCGCGGCTGATGTCGTGGCGCTGATCGCGCTGGCGCGGCGCACGGTGCGCAAACGCTGCGGTGTGGAGTTGGAACTGGAGGTCGAGTTGCGTGGCGACTGGTGAGGCGCTGAATGAGTGACGACACGCGCGACGAGACAGGCGACGAGATGAGCGATGCGCTCAACCTGAGTCGCTACTACAATCGCCGCCAGCCGCCAGGCCCAGAGCTGCGTCCGCGTGCGCGCTGCGCTGAGGCGCCGCCAGCGGGCTTGCTGCAGGGCATTGCGCAGTTCAACCAGCGCGAGTATTTCGAGGCGCACGAGACACTGGAGGCGCTCTGGAACACTGAGCCAGACCCAATTCGCGTGCTCTACAAAGGCATCTTGCAGGTCGGCGTTGGCTGCTATCATCTGCTGGGCGGCAACTATCGCGGCGCGACGCTGAAATTGCAGACGGGCGCCGACTACCTGAGCGCCTTCGTCCCGCGCTGCATGCGCGTTGAGGTGGCTCCGCTGATCGCCGATGCGCTGCGGCTACGGGCGGCCATCGTCGCGGCGGGGCCAGAGCGGCTGGGCGAGGTGGACCTGGCGCTGCTGCCCATCATTCGGCTGGCGGAGACATCGTGAGCGCGCTGTGCGCAAGCATCACTGCGGGAGGGCGCCCATGAGCATGCCTGACGACCCAAACATCACCATCGAGGATGCGCCTGACCGCGCCGACACAGACTTCCTCAGCGAGCAGATCTACGCCTACAACGTGGCGCAGACGGGCTATGCCGATGGCCGATCGCTGGCGGTCTTCGCGCGCGACGCGGCGGGCGCCATTCTCGGCGGGGCGAGCGGCTTTACCTGGGGCGGCGCGCTCTTCATCGAGTATCTATGGGTGCGCGACGACCTGCGCGGCTCAGGCTATGGCGCGCGCCTGCTGGCGGCGGCGGAGGCCGAGGGGCGGCGGCGTGGCGCGACGGTCGCTTTGCTCGATACGCACAGCTTTCAGGCGCCTGGATTCTATCAGCGCCACGGTTACACCATCTACGCCACGGCTGAAGATCTGCCGCGCGGCCACCGCAAGTTCTTCCTGCGCAAGCCGCTCACGCCGGAGGGCGCAGAGTGATGCGCGAATCCTCACCCCCAACCCCTTCTCCCAGCGAGCGAGGGGAAGCAAAAAGCCCCTCTCCTCGTGGGAGAGGGGTTGGGGTGAGGGTTGCCAGCCGCCTACTATCCGAGCGCGCGTGTCACCGTCTCGGTCGCGCGCATGTCGTAGCGCGCCAGCTCGTGCAGGAAGTCCAGTGGGTCGAAGATCAGCTCGGCCCCGTGCGCCCCGGTGATCCGCGCGGCGCCGCTCGCCAGCAGAATGCCCGCGATGGCCAGCGGCACGCCGGTATCCACGTCGCCTGCGCCCACCCCCCAGGGACGATAGGGCGCCACGACCATCTCTTCCACCAGTCGCATGGGCGCGCCATCGCGGGTTCCCTCAGCGATGACCCGCAACACATCGCAATCGCTCGGCTCGGCTGGCTCGCCTGGCTCGGCTGCGCCGGCCGCTGCGTGCTGCTGGGCGGCGAGCAGCGCCACCATCACCTCGCGCGGGGCCACATGAGCGGTTGCCCCACGCTTCGCGCCGCGCGCCTCGATTGGCTCCGTCGCAGCCAGGCCGAGGTCCACCAGCAGCCGAAGCTGCGCGAGAAACGCTGGCGGGAAGGCGATCTTGAAGGAGGCGTGGCGCAGTCCGCGTTCGCCAAAGGAGACTGGGAACAGCGCCACCTCAGAGTGCAGCGTATACATCGCCGTCGCCTGCCCGACCGGCGCGGGAAACTCGATCTGCTCGGCGCCACTCATCGGCGCGACCTCGCGCCACGCCGCATCGCTGTAGACCATCGGCGGCAGCGTACACTCGTCGAAGATCGTGCGAATCGAGTAGGGTGGGGTGAAGCGCGTGCCAGCTGGGCGCGCGTCGCCACAGCCGATGCGCACGTCGAGCCGCTCCACGTGGTCCAGCCCATTCAC
>JAICSR010000371.1 GCA_025936795.1 Ktedonobacterales bacterium
CGCGCGCTCATCTGAGAGCAAGTGAAATCGCTTGCGCGTATCGAACCGCTGAGGCATCGCTCACCTCTCATTCGTGCATTCAATCTATCCCCATGAGAATGTAACACACACGCGAGCCGACGTGAGTGGGCGTGAGTGGGCGTGAGCAAGCGCATGTCGCCTGGCGCCACTCCAGTGACGACCTGCCTGCGCTACTCTACTTTGCCAAGTAACTTACAATGTGGTAGTATTAGGGGAACGCCACTGCGAACAGCGCCGGAGCATGACCGACTGACCAGGCCAACGACAAGCGGCGCCTCCAGCGTTTCAAGGAAGAATGACCTACGGCGCGCGTTCTGTTACGCAAAGGCTGCGTACAGTACAATGGTGGGCGGCGCTGAGCGCCAGCAACGACTCGCCAGGCGTCTGCGCAATGACCTGGACTAAAGGAGCGGAAAATGCGCTATAGCGAACATATCTGCGCGCGCTATCAGCAGGCGCTCAACCTGCTGAGTCGGCGCTGGGTAGGGTTGATCGTGCGTGTTCTGCTCGACGGCCCACTGCGCTTCAACGAGCTGGCGAGCAAGCTCCAGGTGGTCGCTGACCGTGTGCTGGCGGAGCGCCTGCGCGATCTCGAAGCTGAGGGCGTCGTGACGCGCGCCGTCCATGTTGGCTCGCCAGTGCGTGTGGAGTATGCCTTGACCGAGAAGGGTCTCGCGCTTGCCCCTGTGCTCGATGCCATCGAAGCCTGGTCGCATCAGTGGATTCCCCTGGAGCGTGTCACTGCGGATGGGATGGCGCCAGCCAGCGCCGACGACAGCGCCGACGACAGCGAACAGCCCGCCGAGCATGCGTCCGCTATGGTCCATCGGCTCTGAGCCGGGTGGTTGGCCGCAGCTACAGCCCGTGCGGGTTGCGTCGTCGTGGCGCCCGCCAGTGAGTCCACGCTAAAATGTCACCTGTACGGCGGCGCGTATGGTGGCGCCCGGTCTGCTGTTCTGCCGTCTAGAGGTGAACCGCATGTAGCGCGTGAGCGACGCGCTGGATCAGCCGTACAGCCGTGAGTTGTCGCGAGAGAGATGAACGCCGCATCGTCGGCCAGGCCATGAGGCGCGGGCGACCAGATGTGGCGCCGAGGAAAAGTCATGAACGTCATCATCGTGGGCTGTGGGCGCGTGGGCGCCGAGCTTGCCAAGATACTCGACAAAGATGGCCATACGGTCACCATGATAGATAAAGACGCCGATGCGTTTGGCCGCCTGTCAGATGACCTGGGCGTGACCAGAGTGGTCGGCGATGGCACCGATATGGAGACGCTGCTGCGCGCAGGCATCAAAAGCGCCGATGCATTCGCCGCCGTGACCAACGGCGACAATCGCAATATCATGGCGGCCCAGATCGCACAGCGTATGTTCGAGGTGCCGAACGTCGTCTGCCGCATCTACGATCCGTTACGCCAGAAAACCTATAAGGCCCTGGGACTGCGCAGCATCAGTCCGACAATTGTCGGCGCGAAGCTGCTGCGCAACGACCTCTATTACCCCGATGGGCAAGCGACCTCACCTGATCGCGCCATCGCGGCGGGCGATGCAGTGCCATTGGCGAATCCACAGCACAGCGGCGGCCCGCAAAAGTAGCATGATGGGCTGGGAGTGAGGATACAACGCATGTATATTCTGATTGGCGGTGGTGGCCAGGTTGGCTACTATCTCACCCGCGAGCTGATGCGCCAGGATCACGAGGTGCTGCTGCTCGACAAAGACCCCGCGCGGGTGGCCCAACTCGCGCTGGAGTTGGGCGCCGCCGTCAAGCGCGGCGACGCCTGCGAGGCGCGCACGCTCGATTCCGTGGGCTGTGAGCGCGCCGACATGGTGATCGCGGTGACGGGCGATGACGAGGACAATCTGGTCATCTGCCAGGTGGCGAAGGAGCGGTTTGGCCGCGAGAAGACCATCGCGCGGGTCAATAACCCCGCCAACGAAAAGCTCTTCCAGAAGCTCGGCATCTACATCACTGTCAGCCCGACCAATAACATCCTGCACTTGATCGAGGCGCAGATTCCGCATCACAAGCTGGTGCCACTGATCACGTTGAGCCGGGTTGGCCTGGGGTTGGTCGAGGTCACGATTCCGGCGGATTCGCCTGCCGTTGGCAAGGCGATTCGCGCGCTGGAGCTGCCGACATCGGTTAATGTCGCGCTGATCGTGCGCGGCGAGAACAACATCACACCATCGGGCGACACCATCATCGAGAGCGAAGACCGCCTGTTTGCGCTGACCACCGAGGATGGCGAGCATGTGCTACGCGAGCGAGTCCTCACCGAAGATAGCGCGCCAGCCGACAGCCTCGCCTGAGCCATCCGCCGAGCCAGCCGACACGCCTTCGCGCGCCTGACGTAGCGCCTCACCCACCATCTGGGTGAGGCGCTCGCCGTGTGCGCGCAGCCATGCCTCGCGCTCCAGCGCCGCCGTCGCGCGCCAGACGACATCCTCAAGCGGGCTGAGTCCCTGACGATAGCGCCCCAGCCGATGAAGCAGCGAGGTGTAGGCGCGCAGGCGGAAGAGTGTGGGAATCGCGGCGACCTCGGCGTCGGTGAGCGTGCGGCGCCGCACGTAGCCCCAGAGCAGCGCCGCGATGATCGGCCATTCATCGCCAGAGCCGAACCGCTCGATTGGCCACCACGTCAGCGCCACCACGAGGTCCATCGCGCGCAGATCGAGCGCACAGAACTCCCAATCGAGCACACCCGTCACCCGCTCGCCCACCATCAGCACGTTGCTTGGATCGTAGTCCTCGTGGCATAGCTGCCGAGGCAGGCTGGCATAGAGCACAGGAATCGCCGCCATGAGCGCGTCGTAGTCATCCCGTAGGCGGGTCAAATCGTCGGCAGGCAGCGGGAGATCAGCGAGCGCGGCGCGTGGGTCCGGGACGAGTGGGTGGCACTGCGCGAGGGCGCCAGTGGAGCGCCAGTCTATCGCATCCTCCGGCTGTGCAGGCGTAATCAGCTCCAGCGCGGTATCGAGCAGGCCGAGCGCCTCGCCCGCGCCCACCGCCTGCGCCAGATCATCGCGCTGCGGATGCTCCCCCGCAATCAGCGGCGTCAGCGTCGCCAGCGCAGGCTCGCCCGCTGCCTCCTCCGCTGGCTCCAAACGCGCGGCGAAGTCGCCCTGCGCCGTCAACAGTGGTGTGGGCAACGCAAACGGCAGCCCAGCGGCGTCAAGCTGCGCAAGGATGTCGTGCTCGAAGCGCAACCGCCGCAGGTCCACATGCTCGCCAGAAACGCGCAGCGCAAACGCGCCCTGCGCCGCCTCGACCCGGTACATCAGGTTGTTCGTGCCGCGCGTCAGCGGCGCAGGCGGCGCTAGCCAGACGCCCGTCTGCGGCCAGGCGTCCTGCAATGACGCCAACTCCATCGTCACTTCCTCCTTGTGAGGGAGACTCCACTACCGACTGCGCGGCTGGCGAATGAATTCGCGCCTGGAGGGCCTGCGGGCCGCAAAGTCCGCCTGCGCGGACTAGGAATCGGCGAGGTCCGAACCCGCCCGTGCGGGTTTCGCGGCGGCCCGCAGGCCGCCCTCTAGGCGTGGTTTCAACCGCCAGCGCCACCTCTCACCCGCGCGGCGCCAGCTTCGCAGCGGCGGCGCGGTCTACGATGAAGCGTAGCTCGCCGACCGGCGTGATCAACTGCGAGGGGTACTGCTGCGGGTTGGGCGCGCCTTGCAACACCTCGGCCAGCGCGTCGGCCTTGTCTGACCCCGCGATGACGAACGCGACCAGCGCCGCGTTGTTCGCCAGCGTCGTGGTGAAGGTGATGCGCGTCGTGTGGAGCTGCGGGACGACGTTCTCTGTCACCAGCCGATCAGTCACGCTGAGCGCGGCGGTATGCGGGAAGAGCGAGAGCGTGTGGCCGTCTGGCCCCATCCCGACATAGATCAGGTCGAAGCGTGGAACCGCGTCCGCCGCCACGCCGAAGACCTGGCGCAGTTCAGCCGCGTAGGCGCGCGCCGCCTGCGCCGGGTCGTCTTCACCCCGCATGCGGTGGACCCGCTCCGGCGCGACAGGGATGGCGTCGAGCAGCGTCTCGCGCGCCATGCGGTAGTTGCTTTCGGGGTCATCGGGCGGCACACAGCGCTCGTCA
>JAICSR010000324.1 GCA_025936795.1 Ktedonobacterales bacterium
CCAGGTGGATGGCCAACCCCAGCGCCAGACCCAGCGGAAAGGTCCAGTAGAGCGCGGGTGTGACGCTGGCGAAGAGGTCCCACGCGAGCAGCGGCAGCAGCGGGAAGGCTAGCCCCATCAGTACGCCGCCGAGTGGCGTCGACTTCAGGCCAAGATCATAGGCGAAGCCCAGCGCGAGAAAGCCGCCCGCGATCAGCAGCGGCGCCCAGCCATACGGCGCATAGCAGGCGATCATCACGATGGCGCCGAGCAGCGTGGCCAGCAGGGCAACCCACGGCGCCAGCGTGCCACGCGCAATCGGCTTGCGCTTGTGGCTCAGCGCATCCGCCGCGCGGTCGCAGTAATCGTTGAGCGCGCTGATGGCGAATTGCAAGGCGATCATCCCGACCACCGTCACCAGCAGGCGCGTGGGGTCAGGCCGACCGTGCGCCGCCAACAGCGCGAAGAGTGCGTAGGCCAGCGCCGTGACGAGGCTCGGCCCCGGATGCGTCATCACCCAGAGGCCGACGAGTCGTTCACGCACGCGCACGCCAGCCGAGACGCGCTCACTTGCGTTCATTGGCGCGCTCCCGTTGCAAGGACAGGCGCATCGCTAGCTGCGCTGATCGCCGCTGCGGCTGGTTGGCCGTCCACGGCGCCGCGCGGCTTGACGCCGATCTGCAAGCCCTGGCCTGGCGCCGTCAGCAGACGAATCGGGCGGCGTGGCGTCAGCCCAGCCTGCGCCTGCCAATCCGCCATCTCGGCAAATGTCCAGAAGCCCGACGCGCTGGTGAGCGCGAAGTAGAGGTCGCCAATCGCCGCCGACATGCGATCACTGCGCCGTCGCTGCTCGCGCACGCCATCCTGAATCACCCAGAGGCCGCCGGGGCGTAGCGCAATGCTAATGCGCGCGGCCAGGGCCTCAATCGCGGGCGCATCGAAGTGGTGCAGCAGGTTGGCCATGTAGATGACATCCCAGGCCGCGTCGCCGAGGTCCGCCGTCAGCGCGTCGCCCGGCTGCCGCGTCACACGCTCGCCTACCGCCGCGAGGTCGGCGGGGAGCGGCGGCGCGGCCTCCAGCGCGGCGGGCAGATCGAGCACGGTCGCGCGCAGTTGTGGGTGGCGCAGGCAGAAGCGCGCAGCGGCCAGCCCATGCCCGCCGCCGATATCCAGCAGGGTCGTCGCGGTGGGTGGCACGGCGACGCGCCAGACCACCTCTGGCAAGACGAGCCGCGCGATTACCGCCATTCCCTGCTCATATTGCCGCCAGTCGGCCTCGCTGAGCCGCTCGTGAAACGCCAGCGGCTGCCCCGTCTGGATGAAGCGTTCGAGGTCGCCGAGCCAGTCCCATTGCAGATAGTTATAGCGGATATAGGCGCTGAGATCGGCGGGGCTGCCCGCACGTAGCCAGCGCTGCGCCTTCGGTCCCAGACGCCAGACGCCGTGCGTCTCTGCCACGTAGTCGGCGCTGGCCAGCGTCGCCAGCAGCGCGGCAGTCGCGCGCGGCTCGGTGTGGCAGGCCTCCGCCAGCGCGGCCAGCGTCAATGGACCCGGCGTGAGCGCATCGAAGACGCCAAGCTGCGCGCCCGCCATGATGCTGCGCGCCAGCACGAGCGGCGGGAAGACCTCGACAATCGGTTCAGGAATCTTGCCGAGCGCCAATGCCAGCCGCTCTAGCAGCGTCTCCGCGATGATCCCTACCCGCATGGCTAATGTCTCCTCTCGACCTTGCCGTCGCCGCTCGCAGCCTGCTCTCGGCCTTGAAAGGCCGGAGCACGCGGACGCAGCCTGAAGGCCGGTCAGCGCGCCGCCGCCGTAGGCAGCGCCAAACGGGCATTTATGCCCCGTCGCACCGTGCGCCGGCCTTTCAAGGCCGCGACCGCCTGCCGATTAGAAGCGCAGCAGGCAGGTTTCGAGCGTCAGGCCGGGGCCAAACGCCATCATCACGCCCCACTCGCCACGGCGCGGCTTGCCAGAGCGCAGCAGCGCTTCCAGGATCAGCAGCACGGTGGTTGAGGAGCAGTTGCCACGGTCGCGCAAGATCTGCCACGAGAGCGCCATCTGCTCGTCGCGCAGCTCCAACTGCCGCTGGATGACCGTCAGGATGCTTGGGCCGCCGGGATGGACGATCCAGTGGGTGATGTCGCTCACGCGCAGACCGTGCGGCGTGAGCAG
The DNA here is from genome assembly GCA_025936795.1 of Ktedonobacterales bacterium. Lineage (GTDB taxonomy): Bacteria > Chloroflexota > Ktedonobacteria > Ktedonobacterales > JADMIN01 > JAKAIY01. The sequence goes on from JAICSR010000324.1 coordinate 2,155, forward strand.
CCCTTCCACCGCGCCGCCGATGTTGCGCCGCAGCGTCACGGGCACGCGCGACGATAGCCCCATCACAAAGCCTTCATCACTGATCGTCCACGACATCTGCGCGGCGCTGGCAAAGTCCGCCACGCAGAAGGTATCCACGACTTCAGGGCCAGTCGCCGCCTCATCATTCCCGATCACCAGCGCCGCTGCGGCGTCGCCAAAGAGCGCCATCTGCACCATCGTCTCTGGATCATCAGTGCGCCGCATATGCAGGCTGCTCAACTCGACACAGAGCAGCGCCGCCGTCGACTCAGGGTACGCCCGCAGCGTCGCAAGGCACTGGCGCAGTCCCACCAGCGCGCCATAACAGCCCATATGCCCGATGCTCACCCGCCGTACCGAGCGCGACATCCCCAGGTCGCGCGCCAGGAGCGCATCCAGACCTGGAGCCGCATACCCTGTGCATGAGACGACATAGAGATCTGTAATGTCGTGGGCGGTGCGCGGCAACCGCTCATCGTGCAGCGCCGAGCGCAGCGCTTCATCACCCAGCGCGTAGGCCGTCTCGCGATAGACCTCCATCCGCTCACCCGTCGCGCGGCGCCGCTGATAGAAGTCGTGAATGTCTACCGCGCACTGCCGCTCCTCGACCTGTACGCTGCGAAACGCCTGCTCGAGCGCACGGGCGCGCGCGGCCTGTTCGGGGCGCTCGCGCCAGTCGGAGCCGAGCAGGTAGCCCTGCGTGAACGCCAAAATGTCGTCCTGCCGATAGTGGAATGGCGGCTGGGCCGAGCCAATCGCGAGGATACGTGGATGAAGCTTCACCTCTATTGCTCCTGGGTCGCGGTGAGTGGCGTCGGGCAGTAGCATGCTAGACGACCAATCGTAGCAGATAGCCGGGGCGCAAGACGGCGCTGGCCGGGAGAAAATCGCCCGTCACGGCGACGATGGTATCGGCCATCGCTTTGTGGCGACCAAGTGTACGCGCGATGTGATCCATCAGCGGTGGATATTGCACCGCCGTCTGGATGATCTGCTCGATCAGGCGCTTGCCGCGGAAGGCGCGCTGGTGGGCGCGGTCATATGCCGCCAGCCGCGCCGCCGAGAGATCGTTCGCGGCGAGCGCAGGCAGCGCTACCTCTGACGCCAGCCCGGCGCCAAAGAGTGCGCGATAGATGCCCTCGCCTGTGAAGGGATCGTAGTAGCCGGTGGCGTCGCCTACCAGCAGCAGATGCGCGTCCGAGAGGCGCCGCGCGCGTACACTCAGCCGACTGACGGCCAGCGTGTGGCGCTCGACGACCAGCGAATCCAGCCGACCGCGCAGCGCGGGAAACGTCTGGAGCGCATCGAGCAGGAAGGCTTCGGGTTTGCCAGCCAGGCTGCGGCCGTCGCGCGCCTCATCCACCACCATCGCCACGTTGCAGAGGCCGCCGCGCTCTGGCGGCTCCAGCGGCGCTACGCCCACATAGCGCCGCCCGGCGACGTGCATCTCGCCATATGCGCCGACCCCCGCGATGCCGCGCATGTGGGCGACCAGCGCGATCTTGCGCATGTGGCTGACGACATGCAGCCCCAGCCGCCGCGCCACCGTCGAGTGCAGGCCATCCGCCGCCACCAGCAGCCGCGCTTCGATTGGCTCGCTCGCCGCGCCAACGGGATGCAGCCGCCAGTCGCCATCGTCGAGGCGCTCCATCTGCCCCAGCCGCCAGCCCTCGCGCGCCTCGGCTCCCGCGCGGCGCGCGCCCATCAGAATGGCGGCGTCGAGCCTGCTGCGCGGGATGACCAGCCCCGTCTCGAAGAGGCTGGCGCCATCTGGCGCGCGTGTCGCAGCGAAGTCGCCCTGGAATGTGCGGCCATTGGGCGCGAAGATGCGGAAGCCGCGCAGGCGATGCGGGCGCGCCGCATCGAGCAGATCGCCGATGCCCAACTGCGCCAGTAGTGGCTCAGCCGCCGGGCTGAGATACTCGGCGCAGGGCTTGTCGCGCGGGAAGGTGGCGCGATCCACCAGCGCGACATGCTGCCCGCCGCGCGCCAGGTGGATAGCGGTGGCGGCGCCTGCCGGGCCAGCGCCGACAATCGCGACATCATAGCGCATCGGAGCCTCTTTCGCCGCGCTCGGTTACGTGGCCCGCCGTCAGCGCCAGGCGATAGGGGAAGCCGACGCGCACCTGCGCGTGACGCAGGCCAGCGGCGTCGGCCAGCGCGCGCGCCTCGGCGGCAGAGTAGGCGCGGCGCACCGAGACGGGGCCATCGTGGCAGGTCATGGGGTCCATGCGCGCCAGGCGGGTCAGCGCCACCACCCCCACATAGGCCAGCGGCGAGCGCACGACATCGAAGACCAGCACGCGCCGCCCCACGCGCGCCAGCGAGCGCAGCAATGGCGCCGCCGCGTCTGGCGAAAAATGGTGCAGCGCCAGCGTGCAGAGCGCGAGGTCGAAGCTGCCCGCCGCGTAGGGCAGCGCCAGGGCATCCTGCCGCTCCACCGCGACGCTCGCGACACCCGCGCAGCGCGCCTGCGCCACCGCTACGATCTGTGGCGAGCGGTCCGTGACGGTGACGCGCAGGGTGATGCCCGCGCGCTGCGCCGCCTGCGCGATGGCGAGCGGTATGTCGGCTGAGCCAG
>JAICSR010000535.1 GCA_025936795.1 Ktedonobacterales bacterium
CCCATATCGGCGCTCGCCGACTCGAAGCGCCAGCTCGCGGAGCCAGACTTTGCAGCGCGCACGCTCAGCCCCATGGACTCCAGCGCCTGCCGGGTGTGAGCGTCGTTCCCCACCAGCGCGATACGGTGCATGGGCGTGGCGCCGCGTCGGTCGCCACAGAGTGTGATGATGAGGTGATGGCGGTTAGAGTTACGTGAGCGTGGCCGGAAATGCGGCTGCTCGGCGGAAAGCCCCATCAGCGTCAACAGTTTACGTGCGCTCGCTTCAGTGTCAAACGCCGCAAATACCCGACGGATGTAGCGTTCATCATGAACAAGTCCATTGACTGAGCCGCCCTTGCGGGGAGTGAAGGGCAGCGTTGGGGTGCCATGCTGAAGCGAGAGAATATACTCCTCCGCTCGGGCTTCATTCTCATTCGCGTGCGTAGAAACGACCCATACAGCGTCGGCGTGTTCCTGTCGCGCACGCAGCATAAAGCCAACGACAGGCTTGACCTGGCCATGTGTGTGTACCTGGGATGTTCCCAAACGGTAGCCAACCCCACGCTTTTGCATCAGATACGTGAAATACAACTGCGGAGTCGCGCCCAGCCGATAGCCCGCAAAGTGCGTGTGTTCCGGCGTGCTGATGAGCGTGCGGCCTGAGCGCAGTGTGATGGCGATGCCCTCGGCGCGCTCGCGCCGCGCTGCCGAGAGGACACGCGCAGGCCTGAAGTCGCCGCTGCCATATGCGGACATCACGCTATCACCTGCCATGACCCGCTCAATCGGGCGCTCGGAGCCGTCGGCCATCTGAATGAGTGTCCCGGCGATGAGACACTGATCATCGTCTCCGACCACGCAGATATTCTGGTGACCGGGCGCTTCGGGGTTGCCGCCTGCCAGCAGCCGCACCAGTTCATACTGCGCCTTGTTGGTGTCCTGGAACTCGTCCACATGCAGGTAGCGGTAGCGGCGTTGGTAGTTCTGCAGGACATCGGGGTTGCGCCGCCAGAGCAGATAGGTCAGCATGATCAGGTCGTCGAAGTCGACGGCGTCGCGCTCGCGCAGTATCTGCTCGTAGCGCTTGAAGACGCGTGCGGCGATCTCCTCACTATAGCGATTGACGCGCTCGGCGAACTGGAGCGGTCCCATCAGCTCGTTCTTGGCGCGCGAGATGTGACCGTGGATCATGCGTGGGTTGAACTGCTTCTTGTCGAGGTTCATCTCATCCAGAATCTGCCCGACGAGCTTCATCTGGTCGTCGTCGTCGTAGATGCTGAAGGAGCCATCAATGCCGAGCGCGTCGCGGCTGGCCTCGCGTCGCAGGATGCGCGAGCAGATCGAGTGGAATGTGCCGACCACTAGATCGCGCGCGTTCGGCCCGATCAACGTGGTCAGCCGCTCCTGCATTTCCTTGGCGGCTTTGTTGGTGAAGGTCACTGCCAGCACGTTCCAGGGCAGCGCCTTGCGTTCGCGGACGATGTAGCCGATGCGATGGGTGATGACGCGCGTCTTGCCGCTGCCTGGCCCCGCCAGCACCAGCAGCGGTCCCTCGGTGGTGGTCACGGCGTCGCGTTGCGGCTGGTTTAGCCCATGCAACAGGTCGTCGTCCTGTCCATCGTGCTCTGGTGGTAGCTCATCCCTCGTGCTCATCATTCGTCCTCGCCGTTCCTCGTCCCAACTGCCGCTGCGCTGTCGCCTGACCCATCTATTGTATCTCACGGCGTCCCGCTCGGAAGCGAGCGCCCGCCATTATTGGCCCCCTCGCGAGCGTGCGTCTGGCGGCTGGTCTGGCGGCTGGATGAAACGGCGCGGCCAGGTGAATCGTTCTACCCTGCGAGCGTGTGTGATCCATGTGATACACTGGCGCAAACGTGGCTCGTCCCTGCCCAGGGCGGCTCTGAGTGGCGGTTCGCCCGCAGCCGTGGGCGCGGGTGGGCCAACGCAGCGCCCATCGGATTGCAAGTCGTGCAGGCAGCGATGAAAGGAGCGCGCAGCCCAGACCCAACCTGCTCTGGACCTGCGCAACGTAGAGTGTGAGTGAGATCACCATCCGCGAGGGCGACTCATTCGAGGTAGCCCTGAAGAAGTTTACCCGCCGGGTGCAGCAGGAGGGCCTGCTCTCCGAGGCAAGGCGCCGCCAGCACTATGAGCCGCCCAGCGTGAAGCGCAAGCGCAAAGCGGAGGCGCGCGCCCGCAAGGCCCGCAAGGCCCGCCTGAAGGCCGCCGCCAAGGGCTACTAGCCACCCATCGGCCTGGCGCTCCCCATCCA
>JAICSR010000469.1 GCA_025936795.1 Ktedonobacterales bacterium
GCGCCTGACGGGCCTCCGGCCCACGAGGTCCGCCTGCGCGGACCCCCATCCGGATCTGGGATCCGGGACCCGCGCAGGCGGGTCTGGTGGTGGCCCGCAGGCCACCTTCAGGCGCGGTTTCAACCGCTGGTTGCCCCCATCGGCGCACCCCCCGGTTTGTGGTAGAACCGTTGTGGCAAGCCAGCGCCTCACCCGCCCTGCCAGGCTGTATACTGAGCCTGGGCGCCAGACGAGCGGCGCTGGTGTATCCACGTGAAAAGGGGAGAGTAGTGAGCGATCATCCAGAGGATCATCCAGGCGATCAACGCGACCAGGGAGTGACGCCAGTGCGAGGGCGCCGTGTCATCGTGGTGCGGCCACCCGCGCAGGCGCTGTCGCGGCAGCGGTTGCCCTACTATGTAGGTGTCTCTGGCGCGACAGCAGGCGCACAGAGTCTCTCACTCAATCTGATCGTCATCCCACCGGGCGGCGCCGCCGAGCCGCACATCCATCAAGGCTACGAGACGGCGATCTATGTGCTGCAAGGGCAGGTGGAGACGCGCTATGGGCCAGGACTGCGGGAGTCGACCATCAGCGTTGCAGGCGATTTCATCTTCATCGGGCCAGATACGCCACACCAGCCGGTCAACCTGAGCGCCACCGAGCCAGCGATGGCGCTCGTCGCGCGCAACGATCCCAACGAGCAAGAGAGCGTCGTGCTCTACGATCCTGCGAGCGAGGGCTGAGTCTGCGTTGTCGCTCGGCGCGCTACTTCTCGCTGATGAGCGACATGAACTCGGCGCGCGTGGCCGAACTCCGCTGGAAGACGCCGCGCATGGCGCTGGTAACGGTGAGGCTGCCCGGCTTGCGGATGCCTCGCATGGTCATACAGAGGTGGTTAGCGGAGATGACAATGGCCACGCCCTGCGGCGCCATCGTCTCCATGATGACATCGGCGAGTTGCGAGCTGAGGCGTTCCTGTAACTGCGGACGGCGCGCCAGAATCTCGACTGCGCGCGCCAGCTTCGAGAGGCCGACGACGCGCCCGTTGGGGATGTAGCCCACATGCGCGACGCCGTGGAATGGTAGGAAGTGGTGCTCACACATGCTGTAGAAGGGGATGTCCTTGACGATCACCATCTCCTGGTGGCCCTCCTCGAAGCCCACCCGCAGCACATCGGCGGGGTCTTCGCGCAGGCCTGAGAACACCTCGGCATACATGTCGGCGACCCGGCGCGGCGTCTCGAGCAGCCCCTCGCGGTCGGGGTCTTCACCCACGCCGATGATGATCTCGCGCACCGCCGCACGAATGCGCGCAGTATCTATTGGACCGGTCGCGGGCATAATGTCGCCGGACTCTTCACGTCTCTCTGTGGCCATGCTGGCCTCTCCTTAATCACAATCACACATCAGCAGTGATGGGCGTCAGGCGCGCCTGGCGCATATTCTCCTGCTACGCGCGGCGTTACAGCAACGGATGGCGCCGTGTCTCTATCTGACTCTAGGTCAGCAGTGGGCCGTCGTGCAAAAGCGTCACGCAAGCGTCATGCAAGCGTCAATGCAAGCGTCATGCGATGGAGCGATCTCCCTGGCTCCCAGGCGTGCGCCCCGCAGAGCGCGCATGCAGGTGGCTCAGCGACTCGATCATGACATGTTTAGGCAAACTGCCTAAGAGTATTAGCGGTTTCTTGTCGGAACCGCTCAACAGATAGCAACGCTTCCCTCTGGACAGTATGGACTTGCCCTGTGTATTATATGTCTATAGCCATCGCAGCGTCGCGTCTGGAGCTACTCAACTAGCGACGTCTGGTTGCGCAATGCAGCGCGCCGCGTCCCGTGGACCTATTCGCGGAAGCGAGAGGAGGCCCCCAATGCGGTGTGAAGAGTGTGGGCGTGTCCTGAAGAACGCGCAAATGTGGCAGCTCGGCGGTAACGTGCACGCGCCGACGTCGCGCTCGATGCGGCAACTCTGCTGGGAGTGCCGCGAACGCGCTGCAGCGCCCGCTGGCGTTGTGACAAGCGCTCCGGCGATTGCCGCCAACTCCTCTGATGCGCTTCTGGCGCAGGCCTACGATGTCGTGCGCGAGTATGAGTCTCGGAGCGTCTAGCCGCTGACGCACGCGGCGCCCAACAACAGGCGACCAACAACACAAGCGCGCTACTCCGGCCCAGCGGGCAGGGGCGGCGCGCTTCGTCGTTTCTTCGCGTGGGCGAATGGCTGGGCGCCCGCGCATCTGTCGTCAGGCGCTGGTCTACCCTGTTGGGAGGATGGAGTCATCGCGGAGTAATGGTTGCTGCCGCATGATATTCGCCACTGCCGCCTGCTCTGCTGCGTCTGCGACCAACAGGTTCGGGAAGTCCTGACGGGCGCTCGCGTCAATCGCGACCAGCACACCAAAGCGCCAGAACACGCGCGCTGTGTGCGCGCCCATGTCTACATCCATGACACAGCCGTCCAGCGGGTTTGGCGCAAGTGTGAAAGACATGCCATGGCGTGCGTCGCTCCCCTGAGCCACTGCCGGGTTGATGGATTGTGCAGCGGCGTTCTCGACAGCCATGCCGCTCACATCCTCAAGCCAGTGGAGTCTCCAGCCAGAGGTCGTGAGCAGGACGCCGACAGTGGTAGGCTCTGTGCCGGGAAAGGGCTGCCCCGCCTGATAGCCTATCCCCGTCAGCGGGCGCCCGCCTGCATCGGTGATGCTCCACAACGCAGTGATGGTCACTACAGTCAGCCACTCACCATCATTTGGGCTGGGACTATTTGATACAGTCTGCTCGGAGCAGAACTGGGAGCAGGCGTCGGCTGGACCAGATGTCTCTGCGCCATCGACCGACTGTGTCATCTGAAACCGCAGGGGCGCGCTGGCCGTGACGAGCCGCCCCTGGCCGTCCAGGTAGCGCTCGCCCAGCGCAATCGTCGCGGTGA
>JAICSR010000521.1 GCA_025936795.1 Ktedonobacterales bacterium
GGCGCGAATCGGCGCGGCGGCTGGCTCCATGGCCAGCGAGGTTGGCGTCGCGAGGATCGTGGAATCGTCGTCGGCGGCCAGCGATGTGCTGACGGCGGCGCCCGCTGGCAGGACAGGTACCTGGGCGGCGTGGCGTGGCTGGTCGCTCTCGTCTCCGCCTGCGCTATTGCTTGCGCTGCCAGGCGAAGCGACCTCGGCGAGTGAGTCTGCGGAGGCGGCGATGGTCTGCGCGTTGGCCTCTTCACTGCTCTGCGCGCTGGCCAACGCAGGAGTCTCCGCCGGAGCGGGCGCTGGAGCGGGCGCTGGAGCAGGCGCGGGCGTGGCGAGTGGCGTGGCGAGTGGCGTGGCGAGTGGCGTTGGAGCCGAGTGCGGCGCGTTGGGCGCTGACCCGGACGATGGTGTGGTCAGCCCAGCGGAGGCGATGGTGGGCACGATCGTGCGCATCTCCGTATCGCCCAGCGCGCCGTCGAGCGCGTCGGCCAGCTCCGAGCCGGTCGCGAAGCGATCCTCTGGCCGTTTCGCCAGGCAGCGCATGATGACGTCTTCGAGCGCCTGGGGGAGATCAGGAAAGACGCTGCGCGGCGGGATCGGTGGCGCGGAGATGTGCTTGAAGACAGCCTCGCTCAGCGTCTTGACACGAAACGGCGGCGCCCCGGTGGCCACCTCATAGAGCACGACGCCCAGCGAGTAGAGGTCGCTGCGTCCGTCGAGCGCGCCGCCCTGGCACTGCTCAGGCGACATATACGTCGGCGTTCCCATCACCACGCCGGTCTGCGTCAGCTCGCCGCTATCTTCCATCAGCCGCGCCAGGCCGAAGTCGCTGATCTTGAGCAGAAAGTGGTCGGTGTCGTCGCTGCGCCTGGTCGCTTCGAGGCGCTCGATCAGCAGGTTGTCGGGCTTGATGTCGCGGTGAATCATGCTGTGGGCGTGAGCATAGGCCAGCCCTTCCGCCGCCTGCCGCACCAGGTCGATCCCCAGCCCCAGCGACCACCCCTCGTTCTTCGCGCGCTGACGCAGCAATGAGCGCAGCGAGCCATCGGGAACCAGTTCCATCACGAGATAGGAGGCGCCATCCTGCTCGCCAAAGTCGAAGACCTCGACGATGTTGGGGTGCGAGAGCGCGGCGGCGGCGCGGGCCTCGCGCAGGAAGCGCGCCTGGAAGGTGGCGTCTTCGGCCTGATTGGCGTGCAGCACCTTGATCGCCGCTGGGCGATTGAGATGCACATGGACGGCGCGATAGACATCGCCCATTCCGCCGCTGCCCAGGCGCGACTCGATGCGGTAATTGCCGAGCGTCTGGCCAATCAGATCGGCCATGCGGAATCCTCCACCGTTGTCGCCGCGTGGAATGCGCTGCGGCGACAGATCAATACCCCCAACGAGAAGAACGAGCAGTTCGTACAGGCGATAGAATGCGAAGACAGCGAGGAGTCGGCCAGCACATGCGCTCCGGCCATTACCCGCGATTGTACTCGCCCACCCGCGCGTATAGCAAGCTCTGCCGGGAATGTTCCATCGAGTGGCGCCACGCGGTTGTAACCACCAGCCGCTTGCCCTGTTCCACAGCGCGCTCTCTGCGACTATACTGCGATGCGGGCGCGAGTGATCCCGTTGGGCCAGCAAGCAGGCAGGAGAAGGGGTTTGACCATGACGCGACTGGATGGCAAAGTAGCGATTGTCACGGGCGGCGGCTCCGGGCTGGGGCGCGCCATCTCCCTGCGCTACGCCAGCGAGGGCGCGCGAGTCATCGCGGCGGATGTCAACGAGGCGGGCGCGCACGAGACGGTGCGGCTGGCGACCGAGCAGGGGGCTAAAGCCGATCAGGTGGTCGCTCGCACGCTGGATGTGACCGACGAGCAGGCCTGTTCCGCTGCGGTGGACGCCGTGCTGACGGAGTTTGGCAAGCTCGATGTGATGGTCGCCAACGCGGGCATCGGCACGTTTGGTCCGCTGGCCACGCTCGCCCTCGCCGACTGGCAGCGGGTGCTGGATGTCAACCTGACGGGCGTCTTCCTCTGCGCCAAATACGCCTTCCGCGCGATGCAGGATCACGGCGGCTGCATCATCGCCACCGCCTCGGTCGCAGGAATGGAGGGAACGCCGAACCTCGGCGCCTATGGCCCCTCGAAGGCGGCGGTGATCCAGCTCGTCAAGACCATCGCGCTGGAGGGCGCCCGCTACAACATCCGCGCCAACGCGCTCTGCCCCGTCTGGACAAACACACCGATGGTGGACGCGATGGTCGCGGGCAATCCAGAGCGTGGGATGGAGCGGTTGCGCCGGATGGTCCCGCTGGGGCGCCTGGGCCAGCCCGAGGATGTCGCCGCCGTCGCGGCATTCCTCGCCTCCGATGACGCGGCCTTCCTCAGCGGCATTGCCGTGCCGATAGACGGCGCCCACAC
>JAICSR010000285.1 GCA_025936795.1 Ktedonobacterales bacterium
GCGCTGAAATAGTCCGGTGGCACGCCAGCGACCTCGGTTGGCTGCCCTGCAGAGTCCAGCGAGAAGAACTCCGGATGTGACCAGACATCCGCGCTATCGTGCGCGACGAAGATCGCCAGATCGCCGATGATCTGGATGCCGCGCGCATGGGCGGCGGCGCGCAGGGCGTCCCATTGGCGGAAGAAGAGAAACTGGGCGAAGGTATGCAGCTCGATCTCGCCTGCCAGATGGCGACGCGCCTCGGCCAGCGATTGCGGGCTGCGCTGGGCATAGCGCTTGGGCCACTCGACCCACGCGCGCTGCCCATGCGCCTCCTTGAGCGCCATAAAGAGCGCGAAGTCCTTGAGCCAGGCGGTGTTTTCATTGCAGAAGCGCACATACGCTGCGCGTAGCGGATGGTCCTCGTGCGCGCGGAAATGCGCGCACGCCTCGCGGAGTAGCCGCATCTTCCAGGGAACCACTGCGCCGTAATCTACCCGTCCCTCCGGGAACGTCGGCGCCTGCTCCAGCGCGTCGGCGGGCAGCAGTTGATCGTCCACCAGGCGTTCGAGCGAGATCAGCGCGGGGTTGCCCGCGAACGCGGAGAGCGCGGCGTAGGGCGAATTGCCGTAGCCGGTGGGGCCAAGCGGCAACGTCTGCCAGCACTGCTGGCCAGCGGCCACCAGAAAGTCGAAGAATCGCTCGGCGACCGGCCCCAGGTCCCCGATGCCATGGGGGCCAGGCAACGACGTTGGATGCGCGAGGATACCTCCGGCGCGTGGCCACTGCATGATTGAAAGCTCCTCATCGCGTCGTGCGGGCAAGCGAATCGCAGGTCGAGCGACAGCCTGGCGATGTCCAGGCGACAGTCACGCGCCGGGTGAAGGCGCCGCGTGCGCGACGATGGGATGCGACGCCCAGACGCGCGCAACGTACTGTGTATGCCAGTGTACAAGCGCGTTCGCAGCCGGTCAAGCGCGAATGGACACTGTGAAAGCTAGCTAGCGGTTTCAATCGCCGCTGACTGCCAACCACCAACGGTCCTGGCGCCGCCCTGAACGCAGAGTGTCAATATGCCAACTTGCGCCCGACTGAATTGGGTGGGTACGATACGTACAAAGGTTTACGTGCGTCTGTATCAGCGAGTGTATCAGCGCATGCGCCAGTCGCGGCGCGCTATACAGGGGCAAAGCAGAGCTAGCGGCGCGAGGCTACGCATCTCGGCGTCAAAGGAGCAGTTGCGGATGGCACGCAGAGGTGATGGAGTCAATGTCGGCAGCGCGCGGAGTGTCGCGCGCGTGAAGCGTCCCGCACGTCCGCAACCACCACAACCACCTCAGCCGCCACGCGCTCCGCAGCAGCCGCCCCATCATGACCTCGAAGCGCTCTCTAACGACCCAGGGGTGATTGTGCGACAACAGGCGCTGCTGCGCGAGATCACGATGACGCTGCTCATCACCCTGGCGCTCTTTCTCGGCCTGCACTCCTCTGCACAGGCGGTCCCACTCGATGGGCCGAGCATGCAGCCGGGTCTGCATACCGATGAGCGTGTACTCGTCAACTCGCTCGCCTATACCTTCCGAGGGCCTGAGCGCGGCGACGTGATCGTCTTCCATCCACCAACCGCGCCCAACGAGCGCTACATCAAGCGCGTCATCGGGCTGCCCGGCGACACCATCACCCTCACCGCCGATCAGGTCATCGTCAACGGCGTGACACTCGACGAGCCATACATCACCCCCGCGCCTCCCGGCGAGTCGGAAAACCCGGAGCCAGCGATCATCAAGCTCAACGCGACGCAATACTTCGTGATGGGCGACAACCGCACCAATAGCGAGGATTCACGCTTCTTTGGGCCAATCTCTCAGCATGCGATCATCGGCAAGGCGCAGTTTGTCGTCTGGCCTATCTCCTCGCTGCACTCGATTGACACGTACCCTGCGATCTACAGCCAGGTACCCGATGCCAGCGCGCCCACCGCAGCGCCGCTCTCCTTGCTCGCGCTCACACCTCTGCTCGGCTGAGTGCGTCGCTGATGGCAGCGCAGCGATTGCCTACGCCCCTCGGTCGGCGCGCGGACTGAAGCGGTAGAGCGCTGCTGGCCGGTGCTGGCCGCTCTTGCGCGTGTGTGTGGTCAGCTCCAGAATGCCCGTCGAGAGCACCTTCTTGCGGAAGTTGCGCTTGTCGAGCGGGCGATTGAGGATGGCCTCGTAGACCTCCTGCAGGTCGCTGAGGGTGAACTCCGGCGCGAGGAGCTGGAAGCCAATCGTCGTATATTCGAGCTTGCCACGCAGCCGCTGCATGGTATAGGTGAGGATGCTCTCATGGTCGAAGGCGAGCGGCGGCAGCGCGTCGACCGGGAACCAGGCCGATTCCGCGGCGTCATCTGCCACGGCAAGCCGTAGCTCATCGGCGCGAATCAGCGCGTAGTAGACCACGGTGATGACACGCCTGCGCGGGTCGCGGTGTGGATCGCCAAAGGTGTAGAGTTGTTCGAGATAGACATCGCGCACGCTCGCTTCTTGCTCCAGCTTGCGCCGCGCCGCGTCCTCCAGCGACTCATCGGCGGCGACAACACCACCGGGGATGGCCCACAACCCTTCGTATGGCCAGCGCTTGCGTTTGACGAGCAAGGCTTCGAGCCGCCGCTTGCGCATCGTCAGGATCACCACATCCACCGTGACCGAAGGATTCTCCTGGCGCACCTCGCTCGCCAATGGCGCCTGGCGCGTCGCTGGCTGATCGCGTGTCGGGGCGTCGCTCGCGCGCATCTGATCCTCCGTCACCGCCAATCGCTCCTTTCCGCTGCCCGGCTGCCCACCCTGATGTGGTCGTCGCCCTGCCTGCGCACTCTCAGTGTACCGTGTGACAACTCCCCACGGCTAAAGCCGGGGGCTTCTCAGTTCACCCGGCAGCCCAGCGGCTCCCGTCCCTGAAGGCAGTGCCCCTGCCTGTTTGATATTCTTGGCGGCATTCACGTCGCGGTCTTCTACCAGACCACAGGAAGGACAGATATGGGTACGCACGCTCAGACTCTTCTGGACGTACTCGCCACATCGGCTGCACTTCTGCGAGGTGAAGCGCGCGGGGACTCGTACCACCACATGACCGGCTCTTGCAGCCTTATCCGTGAGGATGTCGAGAAACGCACTCCAACTGGCGTCGTGAATGCTCTTGGCGAGATGATGGTTCTTGACCATGCCCGCCACGTTCAGGTCTTCAACACAGATGCGCCCATAGCGCTCGGCATAGTGCTTGGCGGTCTTGAAGTGGAAGTCGCGCCGTTGACGACTGATTGTGAGATGCTGCTTGGCAACCTCGCGCTTGGCCTTGCGGCGGCGATGGCTGCCCTTCGTGCGACGGTCACTGACATGCTGAGCCTTGGCCAGTCGTTTCTGCCCACGCCGATAGTAGCGCGGGTTCTCAACGACTGTGCCTTCAGAGTCAGCCAGAAAGACCTTCAACCCCACGTCCAGCCCGATGTCAGGATGGTCACAGTGCGGCTGTGGCGTCGCTGCTGTGCGCTGATGCACACGGTCAAACTCATCTTGTGGCAGCGTCTCGCACACGATCAGCGCGTACCAGTGGCCATCCGCACGCAAGACGAGATGCGCGGTCACGGGAGTGCCTTCCAATGGGCGATGCAGCTTGATCTTCAGGAGTTTGCCCAGCTTGGCCGGAATATGGAGGTGTGCGCCATCGTCATCGAGCCAGACGTCACGACTCACGGCATACTGGCGCAACTGAATGGAGTGCCAACGGTTCGGCGTCTTGAAGCGCGGGAAGCCCACGGGCAATCCCAGGTCTTTCATCTGGAGATAGCGTTTGAGCGCCTTGCTGAGCCGGTCAGCCAAGGTCTGCACCGTCGTGGCAGGCACATGTTCACCACCCCGTCCCTTGAAGCGCGCCGTCAGGTCGTACTTCGTCGGGAACGTGGCGGATTCTTCGTACTGCGCTTTCAGCGCCTCCAGCATCTCGTTATAGATGGCCCGCGACTCGCTGAGGCAAGCCATCAACTGCTGGCGCTGTGCGCGTGTGGGATACACACGGTACTCAAACGTTCTCATATCCTAATTGTACCTAGTAGGATATGAGAACAGCAAGCTAATGGGGTAGTTGTCGCCTGCGGGCGACGCGGCTTTCACCCCATGCCTCAAGGCAGGAGCACTCAGCCGCGAATCTTTGGTAGTGCGGCTGATGCGCAGGTGAAAGGAATCCAGAAAGCCCCTCGCCCTCTGGGAGAGGGGTTGAGGTGAGGGGTGAAACCGGTGCGGTAGTCCGGCAACCGTGAGCCTCAGCGCGTTCCTGTGAGAAAATGGGAACGATAGTCTGGGCGGCGATGAACAAAGGGGCCAGGATGACGCGCATTCTCTATGTGACAGACTCGCTGATCGCGGGCGGCATCGAGTCGCAGTTGGTCGAGCTGATTCAGCGGCTTGACCGCGACCGCTTCGAGCCGCATGTGCTGGTCTTCTACAAGATGCCGACGCATAGCCCGCACTTCCTGCCACAACTGCGCGCGGCGGGCGTCCCCGTCACCACGCTCGACCTCGGCTGGGGCGCGCGCGACAAGCTTGCGGCCACGCGCCAGATCATCGCGCAGACGTGGCGCCTGCGCCCGCAGATCGTGCAGGCGGAGAACTACCACGCCAACCTGCTGACACGCGCCGCGCGCCCCTTCATGCCGCCCGCGACGAAGCTGATCGGCACGCATCGCGGCGTCTATACCCAGCATCAGTTGCGCTATGAGCGGCTGGAGCAGCGCTTCTGCACAGCCATCGTGGCCAGCGCGGGCCACCTGCGCCTCCAACTGATCGCGGGGGCAGGCGTTCCGGCTGGCCGCGTCGTAATCATCCCCAACAGCATTGATGTGGAGCGCTTCAGCGGAGCCGAGGCGCGCGGTGCGGCGCTACGCGAGCGGCTGGCCCCCGGCGCGCGGCGTGTCTTCGCCAGCCTGGGGCGCGTCTCGCGTGAGAAGCGCATGGACCTGATCGCTGAGGCGCTGGGGCAGCTCAAGCGGGATGGCGTCGCGCTCGATGGCGTCAAGACGCTGATCGTCGGCCACTCGCAGGAGGCGCACTATCAGGAGTTGCTCGACGCGGTGATCGCGCGTGAGGGTCTGGCCGACGTTATCATGCAGCAGCCGACGACCAACGAACCAGAAGCCTATCTGGCTGCCTGCGATGCGAGCATCCTGGCGTCGCCAAGTGAGGGGCTGCCCGTGGTGGCGCTAGAGTCCCTAGCGGCGGGCAAGCCTGTGATCCTCTCGCAGGGCGCCAACGCCGCCGAGGTCATCGCGGAAGGGAGTACAGGCTGGGTCACGCCGAGCAACGATCCCGCGTATCTGGCGGCGGCGCTGCGGCGGGCCATCGAGGCGCCAGGCGACGAGCTTGCCGCGATGCGCGTCGCCTGCCA
>JAICSR010000466.1 GCA_025936795.1 Ktedonobacterales bacterium
CTATCAGCCGCTCCAGCGATCCCTCATGATCGTCAGGGAGATACCCGGCCTGCCGCTCAGCCAGTCCACCGACCTCGATCCGGAGACCCTCAGTGCGATCATGGACGCGGCGGGCAGCGACCTTGCGCGCATCAATAGCGTCGGCGTAGACGGCTTCGGCTGGGTCAGGCGCGATGAGGAAACGGCGCGTTTGCAGGCTCCGCTGCCCACCAATCGGGCGCTTGCGCTGGACGGCTGGGAGTCCGATCTGGCGTACCTGGCTGAGACTGGGACGCTGCTCTCCACTGACCTCACCCTGCTGGAGCAGGTTCGCAGCCGCTACGACACCTGGCTGGATGATGCTGAGAGCAGACTGGCGCACGGCGACTTCGACACAACGGCAATCTATCAGCGCGATGGCGCCTACACAGGCGTCATTGACTTCGGCGAGCTGCGCGGCGCGAGTCGCTGGTATGATCTCGCCCACTTCCACATGCGCGATGGCGAATACCTCACGGCTACGTTGCTCCCGCCCCTGGTGCGTGGGTATGCGCGAGTGGTCGCGCTGCCACAGGATGGGCTGCGGCGTATCCACTTCGCCAGCCTGTTCATCAATCTCCATGCGCTGGGTCGCAGCCTGCGCAAGCGACCGCCCAATCGCTTCACGCAGCATCAGGTAGAGCGGTTGCGCGCCGACCTCGTGGCGCTGGCCGAGTGACCGATGGCATCGCGCGTCCCGCTGCGCGCCACTGCGCGCCACATTGACAATTGCGGACGCGCGTCACGATACTGAGGCAGGCCCAGCAAGCGCGCACATGAGCGCAGGCGCGAGGTGAACGGGAGGCTGCGATGTCGCTGCCAGCGGGGGTATCGGTCACGTTGGCGCCCAATCCATCGCCGATGACCTTGCAGGGGACGAATACCTATCTCGTCGCCGGAGCGGATGGCTGCGTGGTGATTGATCCCGGCCCGGCCATCGAGTCGCATCTGGCGGCGGTCGCCGAGGCGGCGCAGCGACAGGGCGGCGCGCGTGCGCTGCTGGTGACGCATGGGCATCCCGATCATGCCGAGGGGGCGGCGCGGCTGCGCACGCTGACAGGCGCTCCGGTCTGGGCCTTCAGTCGCGCCGGGACGCCTGTGGCCGATGTGACGCTGGCGGATGGCGCGCTGATTGGGCTGGGCGACCGACGGCTGCGGGCGCTGCATACGCCGGGGCATCGCTACGATCATCTGTGCTACATGCTGGAGGGAACCGGGACGATCTTTGCGGGCGACCTGGTGATCGGCGTCGGGACGGTGGTCCTTGCGCCGCCAGAGGGCGACCTGGGCGACTACCTCGCCTCGCTGCGCCGCCTGCTGGGATTGGAGCCACGCGATTTGCAACTGCTCGCGCCGGGGCATGGGCCAGTGCGCGAGGATGCGCGGGCGCTGCTGGAGGGCTACCTTGCCCACCGCGAACAGCGCGAGCGGCAATTGCTCGCCGCGCTCAGCGCAGGCGCCGCAGGCGGCGACCCGCGTGGGCAGCGGGTCGGGGAACTGGTAACGCGCATCTACAGCGATGTCGCGCCGGACCTCTGGCCAATTGCGGCCTATTCGACGTTGGCAGGCCTGCTCAAGCTGGAACGCGAGGGCCGCGTGCAGCAGACGCCGCCTGCTGCGGACGAGGCGCCGACGACGGAGCAGTCGCCGCTGGCGCTGGAGGGCGTCGTAGGGCGACCTGCGGGCCTCGATGCGCGCTGGCGGTTGACGGCAAGCGCTTGAAAACAGTGACAGCAGGAGCCGGGGCCTGGCGCCTCGTTCCTGCTGTCGCGCTGTGCTTGCGGTTGATGGGCGCTGCGCAGCGGTTGGGGGTAGCCGTTGCGGCGCCCCGGCGCGCTGTGGCGGTGCGACGGCTAGTAGCCGCGCGCCGCCATCTTTGCCTGGCGCTTGCGCGCCTTGCGCGCGCGCGCCTCAGCCTGGCGCTTGCGGCGCATGCTCGGTGGCTCGTAGCGCTGGCGACGACGCGCCTCAGAGAGGATGCCGTCCTGCTGGACTTTCCGGGCGAATCGCTTCAATGCGACTTCAAATGAGTCGCCCTCTCGGATCACAATTTGACTCACGCTTGGCTGGCGCGGTCGGGCGGACGGTTAGACTACAACGCTCCGCCGTTCCCGCTTCTCCTTTCTTCCGCTGCCATCGTCGGCGATGCGTGAGACGCGCGTCTGCGCTCACCACTTCCCGGACTGTACAGCTATATTGACTAGCGTACCACATCTGCGCCACAAACTGGCAATGAATCTGCGCGGGCTGGCCGGAACGTCCGCCGGTTGTGGTTCCGTTCACACGCGGCAAGCGCAAGAGCAGGTGGTCATCGTCACTCGCTGGCAGCGTGTGGCGCCTCATCGCGTTCCCCATCGGCTATGGCCCATGCGTAGCTGCGAACTGCGGCGCCTTGTGGAATGTAGCGGACGCGCAGTGTCGTGTCGCCTCTGCCCAGGGTCAACTCAATCGCCTTCCACGGCGCGCTCTCGATCTCCGAGAAGTTGGGGATGCTGAGCAAGCGATCACCCTCCCGAACGCCTGCCTGCTCGGCGGCCGAGCCTGCGACCAGCCCGGTCACGACCCGCGTGGGGATGCTGGTTGTATCGAAGCCGAAGTCCAGTGGATAGTCTTCGATGGGATGGCAGGTGAAGCGTGGGCCGAGCGCATCAGGCGCTGGAATGATCCACCTGCCTGCGACCATCGCCGCGAAGTCCTGGCGTCCCTGCTCCCCAAGCTCGGCGGCCACGAGGTCTACCCACGCGGATTCGCCGACCTGCTCGCCAGCCCGTCGCCGCTTCACTACCTCCAACACAAGATCATCCAGCGAGCGCGCGCCGCCGGAGTGGGCCTGAATCTTGGCGTTGAGGTCAATCAAGTAGAACAGCCCGCGCCCATAGGGGACACGCTGCGCGTGCGGGTCACGCCAGAA
>JAICSR010000401.1 GCA_025936795.1 Ktedonobacterales bacterium
AGCTATGGCGCAGAGCGAGCGGTCGCTGCGCCGAGAACCAGCCACAGTGATGGCGCGGCGACGCGATGGCGCCGCGCACGAGCGGACCGCCGCGCAGGGAATGCGCTGAGCAGGTGTCAACGGGAGGAGAGCGCGGATGAGACATCAGCGTGAGCGCGGCTCCAGGCGACAGCCAACACCGCAGTCGTCGCCAGGGCCAGCCGCCAACGAGCGCGCTCCGCAGCCCACCTCGCTCGATCAGGCGCCCACAGCCCGATTCACAGCGTCCGCCGCTCAGCCAGGGGGTACCCTCGACGATGCGCTGCCACCGCTCGATCTCGATGCTCTCGACGATCCCGACGAGCAGCCGCCGAGGCAGGCCACTCGCACGCTGGCCAGCGCTACAGGGCATCCCACGCGCGTCGTCGCCACGCAGCCCACGCAGCCGACTCACGCCGCCCAGGAGCTCACACCGCTCAAGACGGGAGCCGAGCGCGACCGCGCATTGGCCAGTGTCAACGCCGCCAGCGGCTCATCCACCACGCTGATTCCGGGGGCGCGGCGCTATCGTCCACCAACGGTCTCAGTCGTGCCGCGTCGCAGCGGGCCACGCTCGGCCATCACGCAGTTCGCCGTCTCGATGATCGTGACAGCGCTGCTCATCAGCGGGCTAGCTCTCAGCACGCCGCTGGGGCAGGCGGCGGCGCTCGACGCCAATGGCCCGCTGCACGCCTACTCCGGCTCGGCCCCATGGATACCAACGCCGACCCCTAAGCCGACCCCCAGGCCCGCGACCTCGTCTCGACCACCCGCTGGCGCCACCATGAGCAAGCAGGCGGTAATGGACGAGATCGTAGCCGTCTTTGGCTCCTATTCGCAGGGCGCGCTGGCTGTCTCGAAGTGCGAATCGGGGTACGATCCCAATGCCTGGAACTCGTACCCCATCTTGAACAGTCATGCCAGCGGTGTGTTCCAGATCCTCTATCCAAGCACCTGGAACACGACCTCATACGCCAGCGATTCGCCGTTCGACGCCACAGCCAACATTCATGCGGCGTACCAGATATTCAAGCGCGACGGCTACACCTGGCGCGAGTGGCAGTGTCAGCCCTGAGACGAGCGCGCCAGGCCACCGGGCTACCTGGCGGCTAGGCGGATACCGCCCAGGCTGGCTGGCGGCTTGCCGTGATCCGCTCACCCAGGCAGGCGCGGTCATGTCGCGCGATGGCCTTGCGCGCAATCGCCTGATTGATCGTCCGCTGGAATGCGACATCGTGGTAGTAGCGCGCGACCCACTCCGTCGTCGCACGCACGCGGGACTCGCCGCTGAGATCGGCCCCGCAGTGGTGGCATGTCCCGGCCAGCTTCACCTTCAAATCCCAGCTGGGCGCCTCGATAGATGCGTTCATTCATGAATCCTTTGCACCGCCAGCCGACCCTGTCCTCATCTCCGCCGTCGGCTGTGCTTTGCTTGTATGCAAGACAGGCGCCGGATTCGCTGTTCCTGAGTATGAGCGAGCATGAGTGTGTAGAAGCGCACCCATCGCCTCTGCCGTCAGAGGCCACACGGCGCCACACAGCTAGCGGCTGGCGATGGCGGCGCAGACCTGCGCGTAGACCTGGAGCAGCGTCAGCTCCATGCCGGAGCAGAGGTCCTGCCTGAGCCAGATCGCGCCGACCGCAGCATGTCCATCTTGCGCCTGGGCGGGGATGGCAAGCGCGATTCTGGCGCCGTCGCCCTCCGCCCATTCGACCCGCTGAGGGGTATCTGTCGAGGCGGCGGCGCGCAACAGGTTGGCCAGCGGGGCAGGCGCTGACGTTGCAGCGCCAGCGAGGCCCCACTCGCGCACCACACGCGCGCGTGCGCCTTGCTGGCAAATGCGCCGCGCCGCGCCGAGATCGTCGGCGCTACTCACACCGCTGTGCGCGAGTTGCGTCTGGCGCATCAGCTCACTGATCGCCGTCGTCTGACGCAGGGTCGCCTCGTCGCGCCGCTGGCGACGGAGCGCCACCGTCAAGACATCGGCCAGGTTCCTCAGCGCGACCATTTCTGGCTCGCTGACGCTGCACGGCGCACGTCCCAGGCAGACCAGCAAGCCAAGCGTCACGCCATCATAGACACAGGGCAGCGCAGCGCAACTGCGGAAGCCCGCATCAGTCAATGCCGTCAATCCACCCTCTGGCACAGCGCCGCGCTCCACCTGAATGTCGTAGCAGTAAAACGGCTCCTGCTGACGGGCGACCATCGAGGAGACGAAATCCAGACCGGGACGACGACGCAGCCAGTGATATTCCTGGAGCAGTCGCCGTGGCAGCCCGCGCTCCGCCAGCAGCCGCAGGTCATTGCAGGCGTTGGTATAGTCGTCGCGTGCGACCGCCAGGCAGGTCTCGAAGCCAGGACAGGCGATCAGCGCCGCCTCAACCACCGCCTCGCAGACGGGCTGAAGCTTCGTGAAGTGCGAGAGTGAGGCGATGGCGCTGGCGACCGCGCGTGAGATGCTGCCATCACCACCAGTCGCCGAATCGAGGGTCAGTCGCTCGCTGAAGCGCTCCAGCGTCTCCCTCCGGAAGCGCGCATGTCCACCTGGAGTGTAGGCGTCGGGGACCAACTTCGACTTGCGCACGGCGAGATAGAGCGTGCTACGGTGGATGCCGAGCAGTTCCGCCGCCGCCTGCGCTGCAAACATCTGCTCATCTAAAGCGACTCCGTGAGACGTGGGTCGCTGTCTGCCCATTCCATCCATCTGACGTTCCTCCTCGATCAGCGAGTAGCGCCTCGTGCAGCGCTGCGACGACACGATGTGCTGCTGGCGCCTCCAGTCTGTCTCCATCCAGCGTCAATATTCGAACGATTGCTGGCGCGTATTGAAACATAAGACGCAGGAGGCGCGCGGAAATTTCATCAGTTTCGACAATCAGCGATAGCCTGCGTGCCGTTGCGGGTGTTTGATACGGGCAGGCGTTGACACCAACGCCCTCCGCCAACCGCTGTGGTGGATTCCCTGGTTTCTCCGGCGCTTCCTGACAGTTCCCGCGTCAGTTCCCGCAATGTTTCCTGGCGTTTCCCGGCAGCCCCACGGACGATGATGTACCACGTCGCTTGTCCGAAAGGAACTCCACATGAGTGATGAAGCAGCGCAGAACGCTCCCGATCCACAAGAGCTGTCGGCAGCCCAAGAGCCGTCGGCAGCCGAAGCGGCGCCACGCCAACGCCGCAAGCCTGGCCCGCGCCCTGGCACCGAGGCCGCCAAGCGTGGTGGCTCCGCCGCGCGCGACAAGTATGGGAGCGAGTTCTATAGCAAGATAGGCTCGAAGGGCGGCTCAACCGTGCGTGAGCGCCATGGGACGGGCTTCTATACGGAGATCGGGCGACGAGGCGGCGAGACGACCAAGCGCAACCTGGGAACCGAGCACTATTCGCGCATCGGTCGCATTGGAGGGAAGCGTGCGCATGGGCGCCACGTCGAGCCGACCGAGCCGACCGAGGCGCCCTCCACCGCGCCAGAGCAGCCAGGCGATCAGCCGACGCCAACCGCATAGCCCCCGCCAACGCTCAGTCGTCGCCTGGTCGTTCGGGCGACGGCCCCTGCGCGGCGCGATCATCCGCAGGATCGTCCGTGCGCGTGGCGTCGTAGGAGGCGCGCTCCTCGGCGACGCGCTGCAGAGGCGCGTCATCGGTCTGCGCTGGCTGCGCTGGGAGGTCGCCGAACGCGCTGGTGAG
>JAICSR010000018.1 GCA_025936795.1 Ktedonobacterales bacterium
CCCACTTTCTCGCGCTGCGCTCAGTTCTCACGCAGTATACCACCGAGTCGAACACAACTGCAAACTGGCCCTGCTTGCTGAA
This sequence comes from Ktedonobacterales bacterium, assembly GCA_025936795.1. Lineage (GTDB taxonomy): Bacteria > Chloroflexota > Ktedonobacteria > Ktedonobacterales > JADMIN01 > JAKAIY01. The sequence continues at coordinate 83 of JAICSR010000018.1, forward strand.
CGGCCCTGCGCAGGTGTTCAGATGCGCAGGTCGGCGTGGAGGAAGCCGTGCATGACGCCAGTGACCGGGCCAGTCAGCAAGACATGCCCATCGGCGGGCCGAAACGCGACCTGGAGGCTGCCGCCCGGCGCCCGCACCTCGACACGGTCGCCCACCAGGCCAAGGCGTCGCGCGACGCTGGCGGCGGCGCAACTGCTGGAGCCAGACGCCAGCGTATACCCCGCGCCGCGCTCCCAGATCTGGATGCTGAGCGTGTGCTCGTCGAGCGCCTGGGCGAATTGCACGTTGGTGCGCTGCGGGAAGTATGGCGCGCGTTCCAACAGTGGGCCGAGGCGTCGGGCGCGGTCGGCGCTCACGTCAGCGGTGATGACTACGCAATGGGGATTGCCCATCGAGACGCAGGTGATTCGCAGCTCCTCGCCGCCGATGGTGAGCGGCTCGTCCACGACCTCGCGGTCTGGGCCAGACATGGGGAGGTCGCCGCTGCGAAACGAGGGTTTGCCCATGTCCACCTCGATCAGCGCGGCCTGATCGTCAAGGATGCGCACAGTGACAAGACCACCGCGCGTGGCGAGCGTGAATGGCTCGCGCGAGACATAGCCCGCCTCGAAGGCGTAGCGCGCGAAGATGCGGATGCCATTGCCACTTTTCTCGGCCTCGGAGCCATCCGGGTTGAAGATGCGAATGCTCAATTGGCCTGCTGCGTCAACGAGTGGGCCAACCACGACGCCATCGGCGCCGACGCCGCGATTGCGGTCGCAGAGCGCGCGGATGCGTTCAGACGTCAGCGCGCGCCAGTCGGCGGCTGGGTCGAGGACGAGGTAGTCGTTGCCCAGCGCAACGTATTTGTGGAAGTGGCAGTTTCGCAGCATTGCAGGCTCCACGGAAGCCGCTCCTTTTGTGGATGATCGTTCGCAGGCGCCGCGTCATATGGCCTCTGGCGTGGTCATTGACGGGGCGGCAGACCTCACCCCCAGCCCCTCTCCCGCAAGGAGAGGGGAGTCCGGAGGTCCGATTCCCCCTCGCCTCGCGCCGGAGGTCCGATTCCCCCTCGCCTCGCGGGAGAGGGGGCCAGGGGGTGAGGTCGCGCCCGGCAGCCAGCGCCAATACCTCAGGCGGACGTGTTATCACATACCTCTGGATGCGCAGCCCCAGCCACAGTCTACCAATAGAGGGCACATAGCGCCAACGTCAATGGCCGCGCGTCCGGCGCCTGCTCGGTTTGGCCAGAAGCGACAAAACGCCTATCAACCTCGTTCTCGCCGCAGTTTCAGCAGCGAGTACGCGGTTGATAGGCGTCGAGGAGCTGAGCGGATGCGCGCCACAACCGACCAGCTCCTCACGAGAGCGTTACGTGAGCGGTGTTGTTTTGGCGACTGATGCGTCAGGCGCCTAGAAACCACCTGTGCCGTTTGGCGTGCCGTTGCCGGTTGGGCCATCCCAGCCAGTCGCCGCCTTACAGAGGTCGCTGCCACAGGACGCGGTCTGCCCGCTCGTTACGTCGTTCAGGCTGCTCGTATGGCTATACGAGTAGGAGCCATAGTTGACGCTGCTCGCGTTGCCAGCCAGCGCGTAGACGCTCGCGATGATGGGCGAGGCGACACTGGTGCCGCCGAAGACCAGCCAGCCGCTGGCGCCCTGGTAGCTGTAGCTGTCGTAGACCGAGACGCCCGTGTAGGGGTCCGCGACCGCCGAGACATCCGCCACAGCGCGCTTGCTGCAGTTTGCGGTGATGTTCGCGACGCTCGACTGCCAGCTTGGCTGTGGGTCATCTGCGCTGCAACCGCTGCCAGCGCCTTCGGTGCTGCTGGTGCTCCACACTGTCTCAGTCCAGCCGCGTGTGTTGCTGGCCTTCGCGAGCGAGGTGCCGCCAACCGACGTGACATACTGCGAGGCCGCAGGATACTCGACGCCGTAGCCGCCGTCGCCGGAGCTAACGGTAATGGCGATGCCAGGATGGTGGAAATAGGTCGTGTCGTAGGAGGAATCGCTGGTGGATTCGCCGCCGCCGTAGCTGTTGCTGATCTCAGTGGCGCCGAGCTTGGCCGCTTCGTTCACGGCTTTGCCAAGGTTCGTCATGCTCGAGCTGCTGGCCTCGACCAGGATGATGTGGCAGTTCGGGCAGATCGCGCTGACCATATCGAGATCAAGCGAGATCTCCTGCGCCCACCCGCCATTGGAGCGTGGATACGAGGTGGTACCGGTCTGGCTGACCTTCTTGAAACAGCCATTGGCGGTCGTACACGCAGGCAGGCCGAAGGTGGAGCGGTAGACGCCCAGGTCAGCCTCCGCATTTGGATCATTGTAGGCGTCTACAATCGCGACCGTCTGCCCGCTGCCTGCCGAAGACGAGGGCAAGGCATAGGCTGATTGGAGATCGGCGGGGTTGAAGCCGCCTGGGCTGCTGGCGTTCGGTTTTGCGCCGTCGACGCGAAGGATCGCGTCACAGGCAGCCGACCCATGGCTGGGCGCAGCGCACGCGTGTATAAACGAATAGCGTGAGGCCGATGGTGACGACGGCGCCGCTGAGGCCCCGTGAACGAATACAGCGCCTATCGCGAGCGCGAATGTCGCGGTCGTGATGGCTGTCGTGACGAGGATACGTCGCAACTTCATGGGTAGTGTAGCTCCTAAACTCGAACAGTGATCGAGACACAGAGCAGCCCGGATCGCTGGCGCGAGCGAGGCAGGCTACCGCTCCAGGGGTAAACGCACTCCCGTCATACACAAGATGACGCGGAGTTCCTGGCAAGAACTACTCGGTGAGGCATGAGGGTCGGTTGCTATTCGCGCAGTTCGCTCGCACGTCCAATTGGCTCACCTGCGAGCGCCTATCGTGCAGATCGCGCTCACTTGATGCCTGGCGGATGAAGGGGGCCGCGCGCTGATGGCGCGTCCATCGCCTGTTCCGATTGTCCAGCAAGTAACCGCTATAAAAAGGTGGCTGACGGTAATTATACTGAGATGGCAAGCAATGTCAAGGGCATCGGGCGTGACTTTCACGAATGCTGAAATATTGTAAGGAGGCGTGCGCCGATGGGGTTCTGCAACTGGGGCGCCATCAAGCGCGCTGCGATGTTCACGATGTTCCCAACGCCGCAAGATTCACCGGTGCGGGTCCACGCCCGTCGGACCCCAGTTCGCCCGGCCGGATGTCGCGGCGCTGGCCCTCCAGGCGCGGTTGTAATCGCCAGCGGGCCTGCGCCCGTGATTGACGGCGCCGAAACAGCGCACATATAATCCAGGCGACTTCTCGCTACGGCGCTCGCCTTGCCGCGGCGGGCGGGTGTGTTCGGCGCGCTTGAGGAAGCGATGCGCCGATGCTCCTGTGATCCCCGCGCCGCCTGCGGTTGCTGTGGCGGCGAGCGATTCGATAGGCTGACGTACCAGCGCGCAAAGGAGCGTGACCGATGGCAGTGCAGTTGGCTGCTGAAGAGCAGATGATGATCGAGATGGTGCGCGATCTGGCGCGCGAGCGTGTGGCTCCGCGCGCCGCCGAGATTGACGCCAAGGGCGAGTTTCCCTGGGATATGAAAGACCTGCTCGCCAAGCAGGACATCCTCGGCATGCCCTTCCCAGAGGAGTACGGCGGGCTGGGATCGAGCGAGCTGAGCATTTTGATGGTGATCGAAGAACTGGCCAAGGCCTGCGCGACGACCTCACTGATCCTCTGTGTGCAGCAGCTTGGCGCGCTGCCAATTCTGCTGGCGGGGACCGAGGAGCAGAAGCGCCGCTGGATACCGAAGCTGGCGACGGGCGAGTGGCTGGCGTCCTATGGGCTGACCGAGCCAGGCTCAGGTTCCGATGCGGGCGCGATGGCAACCAAGGCTGTGCGCACGGGCGAGAGCTACGTGCTCAACGGCGTCAAGCACTTCATCACCAATGCGGGCATCGCGCACGTCAACACCGTCTTTGCGCTGACCAATCCGGAGGCCGGCACGCGCGGCATCAGCGCATTCGTCGTAGAGGATGGTACGCCGGGCTTCCATCTAGGCAAGGTCGAGAACAAGATGGGCATTCGCGGCTCGCAGACCGGCGAACTGGTCTTCGAGGACTGCGAGATTCCCGCCGCGAACCTGCTGGGCAGCGAGGGCGAGGGCTTCAAGATTGCGCTGGCGACGCTCGACCGCACACGCCCCGGCATCGCAGCGCAGGCGCTCGGCATCGCCCAGGGCGCGCTCGACTTCGCCACGCAGTATGCCAAGCAGCGCGTGCAGTTTGGCAAGCCGATCATCGCTAATCAGGGCATCCAGTTCATGCTGGCCGACATGGATATCAAGACCGAGGCGGCGCGCCAGCTGATCTATCACGTCGGCGAGCTGATGGATAGCGGCTCGACCGCCTTCGGGCGCGAGTCGGCCATCGCCAAGACGTTCGCCTCAGACGCCGCCATCGAGGTCACGAACGATGCGATTCAGGTGCTCGGTGGCTATGGGTACATGAAGGAGTTTCCAGTGGAGCGGATGATGCGCGACGCCAAGATCACGCAGATCTATGAGGGCACCAACCAGATTCAGCGTCTGGTCATCGCCCGGGCGCTCGCCCGGTGAGTGGAACGCAGAGAAATGGGTTGTCCTTCCCGTTGCGGAGCGGGGAGATATGCGCCCTGACTGGCGACACGCTGAGCGTTGGCCAGCGCCAGATTCCGCTGAGTGATCTCGTTGCGGCAGGGCTGGTGGCCGATGTCAGCGTCCCCACGCCGCCGGGCATGCCGCCAACTCCCGGCGTCTCGCTGCGGCTGAGTGATGGCAGTAGCGTCGCATTCACCCCGATGGAGCAGCTCGACTGCTGGCGGCTGCTCCAGGCGCTCGCCGCCGCGCGCCCAGCCTTGGCCACGCCGTTGCCGCCACCGCCCAGCGCCTATGGTCCCGCGGTCGGCTCCATGGGCGGCCCCACCGGCTATGCGCCTGGCTACACACCTGGCTTTGCTCCTGGGTATGCGCCTGGCTATGCGCCGCCACCGGGCTATGGGATGGGCGGCCCGACGGAGAGCGAGAAGACATTGGCCGGTCTCTGCCACCTCAGCGTCTTCTTCGCGCCGATCATTCTGCCGCTGGTCATCTGGCTGGCGATGCGCCGCTCGCAGCCCTACGCCTCGCAGCAAGCCAAGCAGGCGTTCTGGTTTCATCTGAGTTTCGGCGCGTTGGTGTTCATCGCCGTCATCGGCATGCAGGCCTACTTCTTCACGACCGCGTTCGCCGCTGTCGGGACCGCAAGCGCGGGAGCTGACCCAATCGGCATAGACCTCAGCCTGTTGCCGGGGATATTTGCGCTGTATGGAGTGATGATCGTGCTGGGCCTCACCGATGCCGTGTTCAGCGTCATCGCGGCGATTCAGGCGTTCCAGGGCAAGCCCTATCACTATCCACTGCTGGGCTGGCTCTCCGCCTGAACGAACCCTCACCCCAGCCCCTCACTCAGCGAGCGAGGGCTTTCCGGAGATTCCCCTCTCCCGCTACGACGGGGGAGGGAACGCATCCCGGCTTCATTGATTCGAGGCGCTGTCAATTAGCCAGAGCGAGCCGCCGTACTGTGTGACACTGATGGCATAGTTTAGCGGCGCCGCAGGCGCGCTGGAGCGAGTGACGCTGACGATCATATCAGTGTGGCCCGTGCTATCGGTTTGCGACGAGGTGACGCTGAATCGCAGCACCTTGCCATAGCGCGCGTCGTCGGTGGAGAGTGACGTGGTGAAGGACGCCTGCGCGCCGGGATCGTTGCGGCTGGCGGCGCTAAATTGCCAGGCGCGGCTATAGTTTTGCTGTTCGAGCGCGTCGAAGTAGCCGGTGACGCTGGCTTGCGGAGTCGAGCGGTCTGGCGGGGCGAAGGAGTCATAGGCGAAGAGCGAGAGCGCGCCAACAGCGACCATCAGCACAGCCAGCAGCCCAATCAACACCGCCAGCGGCGGCCCGCGACGCGCGGCGGGCTTGGACGCAGGTAGCTGAGTGGCGGTGCGCGCGCCAGCGATCGAGGGTGCGGAGATACGCGGCGCAGCGGATGGCGTCGCCGGGGCGCCGACTGACGCAGCCAACGCTCCGCTCGCCAACTCGCGTCTCGCCTGCTGTCCCATCTGCCCCATCTGCCCCATCTGCCCGGCCTGCCCCATCTGTGGCAGATTCGATGGCAGGGGGCTGCCCAGCGGCGGCAGGCTGGTCGGCGCAGGCGGCGCTGGCGTGCGCGGCGAAGGTGTGCGCGAGGCCGCAGGCGCATAAGGGCTGGGTGACTGAGCGCCAGGCGCGCCAGGGGCGCCAGCGCGCGGCCACGATGTCTCGGAGGGCGTCCTGCCGGGTGGCGGCACACTGATCGCGCTGATCACGCTAGTCGCGCTGGGCGAACTGGTCAGCGGCGACACATCGGGTGGGTTGCTGTCGAAGCGCGACAGTTGCAGCGCCTCCATCATCTTGGCGGCAAATTCCATGACGGTCTGGAAGCGATTGGCGGGCTTCAATTCGAGCGCACGCATGATCGTCGCATCCGTGCCAGGCGTAACCAGCGGATTGAGCGCATGCGGGCGCGGCATCGGCGAGACCCCGGTGATGCGCTCCACCGCCGTCTGCGGCACCTGGCCAGTCAGCAGTTGATAGAGGGTGGCGCCGAGCGCGTAAACATCGGACCAGGGGCCAGTCAGCCCGGTCGCGGCATACTGCTCCGGCGGCGCGTAGCCCTCCGTGCCAGCCTTGCGCACAAACGTCAGCGTCTGACCCATACCCGGCAGGTGCGCCTTGGCGATGCCGAAGTCTACCAGCACGGGATGCCCGCCCGGCGTGACGATGATGTTGGCAGGCTTCACATCGCGGTGGAGCAGCGGCGGCGTGCGCGTGTGCAGGTATTGCAGCGCATCGCAGATCGGCAGCATCCAGCGCAACGCCTGATCCTCTGGCAGTGGATGGCCGAGGCGACGCAGATATTGTTCGAGGTTCTCGCCGTCCACGTAATCCATGACGAGATAACTGCGCCCATCCCACTCAAAGCTCTCGCGTACCCTGGGGATGTTGTTGTGGTCGAGCGCTTGCAGCCAGCGGCTCTCCAGCTCGAACTGCTGACGGGCGCCGGGGGCGGGGTCGGCGAGTTCTTTGAGCGCGAAGACATTGTTGGAGCTATACAGGATGTCGGAGACACGATAGACGACGCCGAGGCCGCCACGTCCGACGACGGCAAGAATCTTGTAGCGACTGCGAACAACTGATCCGACGGGACGCGGTTGAGCGCCCTCTGTCGCCATGTTCGCGCCATCTTGACTCATCCGCGCTCACCCGCCCACATTTCTAACTGCAACTCGCGATGACCTCGCCTGTGCGAAGCCCGGCGCTGGGCGTCTCGCTGCTGGCCTGCGCTGACCATGTGGCGCCAGTATAGCGAAGTGACGGCCTGTGCGTCAAACAGACATGACCAAGAGCAAGCGCTGGGTGAGCGACAGGCGCCATGCAGGTGGCGCCAGGTGGTATAATGCAGCCGATGTGCGGCAGGCCACCCGGCCTGATTGGGCCGCGCGCCGTGGCGCTTCAGCCCCAAGAACAAAGGAGTTTGCGGGTGCGACCTTGCTCGTTCTGCCCTGGAGCGGTCTCTCCTCGCCACGCGCAGGGCGTCTGGCGCTCCATCTGGCGCTCCGCCCGCGTGGCATGCGCTCCCTCGGCGCGTCTGCTGCGGTCGCGCCATATCCCTGCCCCGCCCTCCCGAGACATCCTGACAGGCTTCACAGTCGCCGACCTGTACGACACGCGCGTCGGCGTCTTTGCTGTTGATGATTCGTTCGCTTGCTGCACGCGCGCGCCAATGTCAGCGCGCGTGGTGGCATTGGCGCTCGTCCTCGCATGACGACCGCGCCGGGAGGTATCGCAAGCATGGCCCAAGACGAGTATATGCCCATTCGCAACTGGGACTACATCGAGTTCTATGTCGGCAACGCCAAGCAGGCGGCGCACTACTACGCCACGACCTTTGGCTTCACGCCAACCGCCTACGCGGGGCTGGAGACGGGCGTGCGCGACCGCGCCAGCTATCTGCTGGAGCAGGGCAAGATTCGCCTGGTCTTTACCAGCGCGCTGCTGTCCGATTCGCCGATTGGCGAGCATGTCTTCAAGCACGGCGATGGGGTGAAGGACATCGCGCTAGAGGTGCCGGACGCCGAGAAGGCCTATCAGCAGGCCATCGCGGCAGGCGCCCGCAGCGCCCAGGAGCCGACAACCGCCGAAGACGAGTATGGGCGCGTGCGCCGCAGCGCCATCTACACCTATGGCGAGACGATCCACACCTTCGTCGAGCGCATGGACTATGCGGGCGTCTTCCTGCCAGGCTTCCGCGCGCTGGAGGCCGCGCCGGAAGCGCGCCATCGCGGCGTTGGGCTGGCGGCGATAGATCATGTCGTCGGCAATGTCGAGCTGGGCAAGATGGATGAGTGGGTGAAGTTCTACGAGGATGTGCTCGGCTTCACGCAGATCATCCACTTCGACGACGAGGCGATCAGCACCGAATACTCCGCGCTGATGTCGAAGGTGATGCAGGGCGGCCACGGCAAGATCAAGTTCCCGATCAACGAGCCAGCGCAGGGGCGGCGCAAGTCGCAGATTCAGGAGTATCTCGACTACTACGGCGGCCCCGGCGCGCAGCACGTTGCCCTGATTACCGGTGATATCATCGCGACCGTGCGCCAGATGGAGGAGCAGGGCGTCCAGTTTCAACCGGGCCTCTCCAGCTACTATGAGGAACTGGAAGGGCGTGTCGGCAAGATTGACGAGGACATCGCCGATCTGCAACGCTACGGCATTCTGGTGGACCGCGACGACGATGGCTATCTGCTGCAGATCTTCACCAAGAACGTGCAGGACCGCCCGACGGTCTTCTTCGAGGTGATCCAGCGCAAGGGCGCTCGAGGCTTCGGCGAAGGCAACTTCAAGGCGCTGTTCGAGGCCATCGAGCGCGATCAGGCGCTGCGCGGCAACCTGTAAGCGCAGGGAGGCGAACCATGCCATCGTATTTCAAGCTGGGCGAAGTGCCACACAAGCGGCATACCCAGTTTCGCAAGCCAGACGGCAGCCTCTATAGCGAGGAGTTGTTTGGCGAGGAGGGGTTCAGCGGCGTCTATTCGCTGCTCTACCACAAATATCCGCCGACGCGGGTGACGCGCATCGAGCGCCACGGCGAGGTCTGCCAGCAGGAGTGGCCGCAGGAGGTCCATCGCCATCACCATATGCAGACGGCGGAGGTCGCGCCCGCGAGCGACATCGTGGACGGTCGGCGCACGCTGATGTACAACAGCGACTGCGTGATCTCGGTCGCGCGTCCCACCGAGCCGATGAGCTACTTCTACCGCAACGCGCAGGGCGATGAGCTGCTCTTCGCGCACGAGGGGTCGGGCGCGCTGGAGACGACCTTTGGCCTGCTGACCTATTCGCCAGGTGACTATCTGTTGGTGCCGCGCGGCACGACCTGGCGCGTGCTGCCAGAGCCGGGCGAGCAGCGTTTCCTGATCGTGGAGGCGTACGGCGGCGACATTCGGCCACCGAAACGCTACCGCAACGAGTTTGGCCAACTGCTCGAACACTCGCCCTACTGCGAGCGCGACCTGCGCGCGCCAGCGGAACTGCCCCAGCACGACGAGCGCGGCGAGTATGAAGTGCGCATTCGCGTCAACGGCGAGGTGATGTCGTACTTTTACGACTTCCACCCGCTCGATCTGGTTGGCTGGGACGGCTACCTCTATCCCTACGCCTTCAGCATCCACGACTTCGAGCCGATCACCGGGCGCGTGCATCAGCCGCCGCCCGTGCATCAGACGTTCGAGGGGCCGGGCTTTGTGGTCTGCTCGTTCTGCCCGCGCAAGCTCGACTATCATCCGCAGTCGGTGCCGATTCCCTACAATCACAGCAACATTGACTCCGACGAGATGATCTACTATGTCAGTGGCAGCTTTGGTAGCCGCCGTGGCATCGCGACCAGCTCGATCACGCTGCATCCGCGTGGCATCCCGCACGGGCCGCAGCCAGGGCTGGTGGAGAAGTCGCTAGGAGCAGAGCGCACCGACGAGTTGGCCGTGATGGTAGACACCTTCAAACCGCTGAAGCTGGGCGCGGAGGCGGAGGCGCTCGACGATCCGAAGTATCCGTTTAGCTGGCTCGACTAGCGGCTGGCGGTTGAAACCGCGCCTCAAGGCGGCAAGCCGCCACAAGGTCCGCCTGCGCGGACCCGGATCCGGATTCGGGTCTGGACCTGTGAAGGCGGGTCTTGTGGGCCGAGGGGGCACTTCAGGCGCGGTTTCAACTGCTGGCTCTTCCAGCGGGAGGCGTGGCAATGGCGCGTATCATCAAGTTCTTCGAGACGACCCTGCGCGATGGCGAGCAGACGCCGGGCATCAACTACTTCGCTGAGGAGAAGCTCGAAATCGCACGAGCGCTGGCTGATATGGGTTTCGACACCCTCGACTGTGGCTTCGCCATCTCAGGCGAGCCAGAGTTCGAGGCGATTCGGCTGATTGCGCGCAACGTGGAGAACGCCGAGATCTGCTCCATCGCGCGCTGCTATCCCGACGATATTGATCGCGCGTGGGAGTCGGTCAAAGACGCCGCCCAGAGCGCGATTCATCCCTTCATCAGCACGTCGCCGCTGCACCGCGAGGTCAAGCTGGGCAAGACACGCGCCGAAGTGCTGGAGATGGCGCGCACTGCTGTGGCGCGCGGGCGTGGCTACACCGCGAACGTGGACTTCGCGCTGGAGGACACCACTCGCACCGAGCACGACTTCATTCTGGAAGTGGTGGGCGCGGTGATGCGTGAGGGCGTGCGCTTTGTCTCGCTCTGCGACACGGTGGGCTATGCGCTGCCGTGGGAGTTTGGCGCGCTGGTGGATGACGTGCGGCGCGAGTATCCAGAGGCGCGCATCTCGGCGCACTGCCACGACGACCTCGGCCTGGCGGTGGCCAACGCGCTGACGGCGCTGCAACACGGCGCCGAGCGTGTGGATACCTGCTTCAACGGGCTGGGTGAGCGCGCAGGCAACGCTGCGACCGAAGATGTGGTGATGGCGCTGCGCACCCGCCACGACGACCTCGGCCTCGACGTGCGCGTGGACACAACCAAAATCGTTCCCACCAGTCGCTTGATCGCGCGGCTCTCCGGCATGCAGCCGCAGTGGACCAAGTCGATCGTCGGGGCGAACGCCTTCGCACACGGCGGCGGCATCCATCAGGATGGCGTGCTGAAAGATGCGCGCACCTACGAGATCATGCGGCCCGCCGATATTGGGCTGCCCGACGCCGATCACCGCATGTACGTTGGCAAGCTGTCGGGCCGCGCGGCGCTCAATGCGCAGTTGCATGAGCTGGGCTACGATCTCGCGCCCGATCAATTGCGCCGCGCCTTCACGCTCGTCAAGAACATGCTCGGCAAGAAGAAGACGCTGGAGGAGATGGACCTGCGCCATTGCGCTGAGGCGGCGATCAATCCCACCGCCGCTGTCGAAGCGCTCACCAGCGAGGCGGCCACGGCAGGCGAGTGAGCGGGCGGGCGGTTAAAACCGCGCCACAAAGCGGCAAGCCGCCACAAGACCCGCCTGCGCGGGTCCATGTCCAGGTTCGGGTCCGCGCAGGCGGACCTTGTGGGCCGCCAGGCCCTTCAGGCGCGGTTTCAACCGCCAGCCGACGAACAAGCACGTTTGTGAGGACAATCCTATGGCAGATACGATCTCGGCGCCGCCGACGACCGGGCGCAAGGCGCCGCTGAATAATCCGATTGCGCGCCTGCTCACGCCGGAGGGGACGCTGACCGAGGAGGGCGAACGGGTCGCGGCGGTCAGCGATGCGACGCTACGCGACCTCTATCGCCTGATGGTGGTGATGCGGCGGCTCGACCAGGAGGGGCTGAACCTCCAGCGGCAGGGCGAGCTTGGCCTGTGGGGGCCGACGCTGGGCCATGAGGCGGCGCAGATCGGCGCAGCGCTGGCGCTGCGCGAGACGGACTGGATATTTCCGTACTACCGCGACTTTGGCATGGCGATTGTGCGCGGGATAGACCCTGGCCAGATTCTGACGGTCTTCCGCGGGCTGCGACATGGCGCTTGGAATCCGCAGCAATATCGTTTTGGGCCGTTCGTCATCCCGGTTGGCACGCAGATTCCGCATGCGGTGGGCTATGCGCTCGGCTGCAAGCTCGACCACGAGCAGACCGCCGTGCTGGTCGGCTTCGGCGAGGGCGCGACCTCGACCGGCGACTGGCACGAGGCGATGAACTTCGCCGGGGTCTTCAAGGCGCCCGTCGTCTTCCTCTGCCAGAACAACCAGTGGGCCATCTCGGTGCCGATCAGCGAGCAGGTGGCCGGGCGCATCGTAGACCGCGCGGCTGGCTACGGCTTCCCCGGCGTGCGGGTGGATGGCGCCGATGCGCTGGCGATCTATGCGGTGACGCAGATGGCCGCCGACCATGCGCGGCGCGGCGACGGTCCCTATCTCATCGAGGCGTTCTCCTATCGCCTCGGCCCGCATACCACCTCGGACGATCCGACGCGCTACCGCACTGAGGAGGAGCTGGCTCCATGGCGTGCGCACGATCCGATTGTGCGGGCGGCTGAGCGGCTGCGGCAGCGCGGCGCGTGGGATGACACGTTCGCGCAAGCCTGCCAGGCGGAGGCGGATGAGCGCGCGACGCAGATGCGCCAGACACTGATCGCAGCGACGCCCGACCATCCTGCCAGCGTCTTTGACCTGGTCTACGCCAACCCACCGCAATCACTGCTGCGCGAGCGCGACGCTTTCGTCGCCGAGCTGGCGCCTGAGACGCCACAGGAGGGCCACTAGGATGACGAGCGCAACGGCGACCACGACCGTGACGATGGGCAAGGCGCTCAACCTGGCCCTGCATGATAGCCTGCGCGATGACCCGCGCGCCCTGATCTTTGGCGAGGATGTCGGCAAGCTGGGCGGCGTCTTCCGCGTAACCGATGGCCTGCAAGACGAGTTTGGCCGCGAGCGCGTCTTCAACACGCCGCTAGCCGAGGCGACCATCGCCGGGGTGGCGCTGGGGCTGGCCGTCAAGGGCTTCCATCCCATCGCGGAGATGCAGTTCGACGCCTTCTCCTATCCCTCGTTCCAGCAGGTGACGAGCAACATCGCCAAGTATCACACGCGCACCGGCGGCGCCTGCCCGATGAGCCTGGTCATCCGCATCCCCTACGGTGGGAACATCGGCGCCATCGAGCAGCATTCTGAAAGCCCGGAGACGTACTACGCGCACACGGCGGGGCTGAAGGTCGTCTCGCCATCGAATCCCGCTGACGCCTATGCGCTGCTACGCGCCGCCATCGCCGACCCTGATCCAGTCATCTTCCTGGAACCAAAGGCGCGCTACTGGATGCGCCAGGAGCTGACGCTGCCACTCGCGCCGGACATGCTCGATCGGGCGAAGGTCGCGCGCGAGGGAACCGACGCGACGGTGATCGCCTATGGGCCAACGGTCGCAGTGGCGCTTGCGGCGGCTGAGGCGGCAGCGACGGAAGGCGTCTCGCTCGAAGTGCTCGACCTGCGCAGCCTCTCGCCGATCGACTGGGACACGCTCTACGCCTCAGCGCGCAAGACGAAGCGCGTGGTGGTTGTGCATGAGGCGCCAGTCTTCCTGGGGTTGGGCGCCGAGATCGCCGCGCGACTGATGCACGACCTCTTCGATTCGCTGGTGGCTCCGGTGGAGCGCGTCGGCGCGCCAACCACGCCCTATCCGCCATCGCGCCATGAAAAGCTCTTCCTGCCCGATGCCGACCGCATCCTTGAGGCCGTTGATCGCACACGGGAGTATTAGACGCATGGGACAGTTCATGCTGCCGGACCTCGGCGAGGGGCTGGAGGAGGCGCAACTGACGCGCTGGCTCGTCCAGGTGGGTGATGAGGTCGCGCTCAACCAGCATCTCTGTGAGGTCGAGACAGCCAAGGCGCTGGTCGAGATTCCCTCGCCGTGGGCCGGACAGGTGCGGGCGCTGCACGCGCAGCCTGGCGACGCCGTGCAGGTCGGCGCGCCGCTGATCACCATCGCCGAGGGTGACCACGCGGGCGGCGCGGTTCCCGGCGTCGCGCCAGAGGAGGTCGTGGACGGCGAGGGGCCGGTGCTGGTGGGCTACGGCGCGCATGGCCCCGCCCAGACCTTTGCGCGGCGCCGACGAGCGACGATTGCCGAGGCCCCTGCGCGCATCACAACGGCTGCGGCGCCCCAGCCGCCAGTCGCCGCGCCGCCAGCGGACGAGAGCGGCGTGAAGGCCAGCCCGCTGGTGCGCAAGATCGCGGCGGAACGCGGGGTCAACCTCGCGGGCATCATCGGCACAGGCCCCGGTGGGCGCATCCGCGTCGAAGACCTCGACGCCAGCTCGGTACCCAGCCCAGCGGCCAGCCTAGCGCCAGCTCAGCCCACGAGTGAGGGTGACGACGAGGAGCGGCGCATCAGCACGATTGGCCTGCGCAAGGCTATCGCCGCCAAGATGACGCGCGCCGCGACGACGATTCCGCACTTCACCGAGTACGGCCTCTTCGACGCTAGCAAGCTCACAGCGCTGCGCCAGCGGCTGAAAGGCGAACCAGACTATGCGGGCGTGAAGCTGACCTTCCTGCCGTTCTTCGTCAAGGCGCTGACGCAGTCGGTCGCAGACTACCCGATCATGAATTCGCGCTGGGATGAGGAGGGAAACGCCATCGTCATCCGCAAGCGCATCCATGTCGGCATCGCGACCGATACGCCGCGCGGGCTGGTCGTGCCAGTGGTGCGCGACGCGGCTGCGCGCTCGCTGGCCGAGGTGGCGGCGGAGTGCGAGCGGCTGGTGGCGCTGGCGCGCGTGGGCAAGCTCGATCCCGCTTCGATGACCGGCGGCTCGATCACGATCACCAATGTGGGCGCGATGGGGCCAGTTGAGACGGGCGCGCCGATCATCAACGCGCCGGAGGTCTGCATCGTTGGCTTCGGCGCGATCAAGCCGCGTCCGACGGTCGTTGGCGATGCGCTGGCGGTGCGTCCGGGCGCCTGGATCTCCGTCTCATGCGACCACCGTGTCGTGGACGGCGCCTCCGCCGCGCAGTTCATGGGCGCGCTGATCGCCTGCCTGGAGGAGCCAGAAGGGCTGGCCTGACGGCTGGCAGCTGAAGCCGCGCCTATGGGTGGCCTGCGGGCCACCGCGAAGCCTGCCTGCGCAGGCTGGGATGCTGTGCCTCAGCCGCCGATGAGCCTATCACAGTGTCAATGGATCGCGTTTCCGCTTCCGCCGCGTCATGGGTATCTCGTCATTGAGAGCGACTGTGCGTGAGAAGCGGGAGCGGCGGATGTGACGAGAACACTGCAGAGCGGCCGGGCGGCGCGGCCGCACGAGCGCGAGCTGATCGCGCGGTGGGGCGCTGGTGAGTGGCGTGGCTGGTCGCTGCGCGCCGCCGATGGCGCGCAGTATACAGTCATCTATCAGGGGCGACCGGGCGGGTCGGCCGGGCCAGACTTCCGCGACGCCGTACTCACCGACGCCACGGGCGCGCGGCTGACCGGCGATATTGAGCTGCATCTCAGCCCCGCTGGCTGGCGCGCGCACGGCCATGGCGCCGACCCGCGCTATAATGGCCTGGCGCTGCACATCACGCTGACGGCGGGGCGCGGTGATGCGCTCGGCGCGACGGCGCTCGCCAGTGGGCGACGTGCGCCGCTGGTGGTGCTGGCTGCGCAGGCGGCCCCCGCCACACCGGATGTGGTCGCATGGCCCTGCGCCGATTTCGCCGCGCGTCGCCCTGGCGTTCGCGCGTCTTCTCGTGCGCAGGTGGCGTTGCTGCGGGCGGCGGGCTGGGCGCGCTTCGACGAGCGCGTGGCGGCGTTCGATGCGGCGCTCCAGGCGGCGCTCCAGCAGGCGCCCGCCGCTGGAGTTGTGGGCTGGAGCGCCGCCGATGGCGTTCTGTTCGCCGCGCTGGCCGAGGGGCTGGGCTATGGACGCGACCGCGCGGCGCTACGCGCCTGTGGCGAGCGATTAGCGCGGGGCGAGCCGTCCGACGCGCTGCTGACCACCGCCGCGCGCCTGCCCGTTATCGAGCGGCGCCGCCTGATGGGGCTGCTCAGTCTGGTCGAGCGCTGGGGCGCGGCTGGCCCACTCGTCGCGCTCTCGTCGGCGCTGCTGACAGGGGCCGAGCGCGCGGGAGCTGCGGGAGCCGCGCGGGCGCTGACCGAGGCGCTGGTCGTCGCTGAGCGCGGCGCCGTCTCGCCGGGGCGCGCGCGTATCCTGGCTTTCAATGTGGCGCTACCCGCCGTTGTCGCGTGGGCGCGCTCGCAGCCAAGCGCCTCGCCAGCCGCGCCGCTCGCGTCGCTGGCGCTCGCCGCGACCGAGTCGCTGCCGGGCCTGCCCTCGAACCAGATCACGCGCGAGATGGCGCGCCAGCTTGGCCTGCCACGGCTACCCAGCGGCGCGCTGGCCCAGCAGGGGCTGCATCACCTCTGGTCGCAGCACTGCCGCGAGAAACTCTGTTGTGGTTGCCCCTGCGCCGCGCCGCGAGATGGGTCAGTAGTTCCCTCCACGCCAATGTGTGGCGCGACACGCTAGCATGATTGGGCCTTCTCTGCTACACTGACGCCTGTGCAACGTACAATCAAGGCGACGAGATCGCGGAGATCACGCGCGGCGCTGGTGGGCGCTGGCGCGCGGGCGCCGGAGTGGGCTTGGGAGGCCTCATGCAGAGCTTCATCGCGGGACTAGGCCAAGTTCCCTCGCCACTGATTGACCTCTTCGTCTTTCTCTGGCTGGCGGCTGAGAGCTGCGGCGTGCCACTGCCAAATGAGCTGGTGCTGCTGCTCGCTGGCTCGATTGCCGCTCAGCGCGGCGACCCGCTGGGCATGGTCGAATTGACGGTGATCGCCACGATTGGCAGCCTTGTCGGCGCGACCGCCGCGTACTACATCGGCGCGCGTGGTGGGCGCGCGGTGATCTTGCGCTTCGGACGCTTTGTGCGACTCGACGCGCAACGGCTCGACATGGTGGAGCAGTGGTTCGCGCGCTCTGGCGCGCTGGCCGTCGGCGTCTCGCGCATCACGCCGTTCGTTCGCACCTACTCCTCATTTCCGGCAGGCATCCTGCGTATGCCACCGCGCATCTTCTACACCGCGACACTGATTGGCTCACTGCTCTGGTGCGCAGTGCTGGTCTCTGTTGGTTATCTGCTCGGCGTCCACTACATGATCGCCGTCAATCTGATCGAGCGCTACACGATCCCGGCGATTCTCGTCCTGGCGGCGCTGGTGGCGATCTATTTCTGGCTGCATCAGCGGCTGGCGCATCTGGGCGAGCCAGCCAAAGCGCGCCAGCCCGCCGCCTCACGTCCGCTCGATGGCGGCAAGCGCTAGCATGGCCGCTGATGGATGACGACGCGCCGCAGCGCCCCACCGCGCGCGACGCTGCGTTGGCCGTGCGCGCAGGGCTGGGCGCGGGCGTCCGCTCCATCGCGCGATTCCCTGTGGGAACCAGCTTCTATGTCTACGACATCGTGACGGACGATGGGCGGCGCGTCGTCGCGCGGCTGGCGACCGCCGAGACGGCGCCTACGCTCGCAGGCGGTGTCTATTGGCACGCGCGGTTGCGCGGCGTCGGCGTTCCCATCCCGGCCCTGCTGCACGCCAACCTCAGCCCCGCCAGCGGCTTCCCGTACATGCTGCTGGAGCGTTTGCCGGGCCAGGACCTCGGTCTCGTCTACGACCAGTTGACCCGCGAGCAGCGCCACGCGCTCGCCGCCGAGATCGTTGCGCTGCAACGGGCCGTCGCTACGCTGCCGCACGCCAGCGGCTACGGTTTCGCTTGCGCATATGATGATGCGGGCCTGCGCGCGAGCTGGCTTGATGTCGTGCTGGCCGATCTGGAGCGCAGCCATGCGCGCATCGCCGCAGTGGGAGCCGTCTCGGTTGGGCATGTCGAGCGAGTGCGCGAGCAGGTGCTGGCCATCGCCGACGATCTGCGCGCCATCGAGCCGGTCGCCTTCCTCGACGACACCACGACGAAGAATGTGCTCGTGCATGAGGGCAGGCTAAGCGGCGTCGTAGATACCGATCTGGTCTGCTTCGGCGATCCGCTCTTCACGCTGGCGCTCACCCGTCTGGCGCTGCTGGCGCATGAGATGGATGTTGACTATGCCGACCATTGGCGCGACCTGTTGGCGCTCTCGCCCACGCGAGAACGAGCGCTGGCGGTCTACGTCGCCGTGTTCGCGGTTGGCTTCATGAGCGAGGTAGGCCAACGCTTCAACCGCGACGAACCGCTGCCGGTTGACCGCGCCTATCTGCGCCGCCTGGAAGCGATTCTGAATGACACGCTAGCCAGGTGTTAGCTAGCCCACTCCTACTCCCCTCTCCCTCTGGGAGAGGGGCCGGGGGTGAGGGCGCGCACGCCGACGACGACTGCCATCACCAGCTCGCGCGTGTCCGAGATGCTGACATCGAATGCGGTGAGGCCGAGCGCTTGGGCGCGCGCCGCTGCGCCGCCACGCAAGCTGAGGGCGGGCTTGCCGCCGGGCAGCCGCACGATCTCGATCTCTTGCCAGGAGGCGACCCTGCCGATGCCCACGCCCAGCGCCTTGGCGCAGGCTTCCTTGGCGGCGAAGCGTCCCTCCAGGCGCGCGATCTGGCCGTGCGCTTCGGCGATCTCGCGTGGCGTGAAGAGGCGTTGGAGCAGGCGCTCGCCCCGCCGCGCATAGCTGCGCTCCAGGCGGCCACGCGCGAGCAGGTCCACCCCGACGACGACCGCAACCGGCGTCTCAGGCGACGGATAAGGCTGCGGTTCGTCGCGTGGCGTTGACATGGCGTTCTCGGCGCGCTACTGCGGCGGGCTACTCGTCGGCGAGCGGCGTCGCGCCGTTGGACAGCACACTACGGCGCCGACTGGCGCCACGCCCGATGCCCTGATAGTGGAAGCCCAGGCGTGTCATCTCTTCCGGGTCAAACAGGTTGCGCCCGTCAATCAGCACAGCGCTGCGGTCAGGGTCGCGCATCTGGTCGCGCAACCGCTCCATGTCAATTTCAAGGAACTGCTTCCACTCGGTCAGCACGACGATGGCGTCCGCATTCTCGGCGGCCTCGTACTCGCTCTCGCAGTACGTCACGTCCTCGGAAGCGATCACCGCGCGGGCCGTCTCGGTCGCGATGGGATCGTACGTCCGCACGACGGCCCCTGCGCCAGCCAGCCAACCGATGATGTCAATGGAGGGAGCGTCGCGCATGTCGTCGGTGTTGTCCTTGAAGGCCAGCCCCAGCACCGCGACAGTCTTGCCCGCCAGTTTACCTGCGCCGCCGAACTCCGCTTCCAGCTTGTCAATCACGACATGGCGCTGGTCCACATTGATCTTCATCACCGCGTCGAGCAATTGCGGGTGCAGCCCGGCCTGGTCGGCCATGTGCGCTAGCGCCTTCACGTCTTTGGGAAAGCACGAACCCCCGTATCCGAGGCCCGCGTCGAGGAAGGCGCGCCCGATGCGCTTGTCGTAGCCCATGCCCGCTGCGACCTCTTTGACATCGGCGCCCAGCAGGTCGCAGATGCGGGCGATCTCGTTGATGAACGAGATTTTCGTCGCGAGGAAGGCGTTCGAGGCGTACTTGATCATCTCGGCGGTGTAGAGGTCGGTGATGACGATCGGCGCGCGTAGTGGCACATACAGTTCGCCGACGCGCCGCGCCGCCGCCTGGTCATAGGAGCCGAGCACCACGCGGTCGGGCTGCAAGAAGTCGCGCACAGCGGAACCTTCGCGCAGGAACTCCGGGTTGGAGACGACCGAGATGTTCAGGCTGGTGTCGCGCAGATTCTTGTGGGCGATGGACGAGACGAGGTCGCCGCTGCCGACTGGCATCGTGCTCTTGTTGATGATGATGACATCGCGCGTGACGTGCTGCGCGATCGACCCAGCGGCGCTCTCCACATAGGTCATGTCGGCGGCGGCGCCACCGGAGATGGAGGGCGTGTTCACGGCGATGAAGCAATAGTCGGCGTCGCGCACGGCTTCCGTATAGTCGGTCGAGAAGCGCAGGCGCCCCTTGCTGACATTGCGGCGCACCAGCGGCTCCAGCCCTGGCTCATAGATCGGCATCTCGCCAGCGCGCAGCCGCTCGATCTTCGCCTCAACGATGTCCAGGCAGACGACTTCATTCCCCAAATCGGCCAGGCACGCGCCCGTCACCAGCCCGACATAGCCCGTGCCGACAACGCAGACTTTCTTCATGCTACTCCTCTGGACATCTCTTCCTCAAGTGCGTGACTGCGTCAAGCCATTCGCTTATGAGGTGAAGCAGGCTCGTCGCCTATCCGCAGTTAGCGAGACGATAGGCAAGCCACTGCATCAGTGCGTCCCTGCGCGCCCACATCCGCATTGCGCAGTGAAATCTCCCTGCCAATGTACTAGATGCCTTGACACTCCGCAGGGGCTTAGCGCCACTACGGATTCTCGCGACCGGCGGGGAAGCATCATTAGCGGGATGGGCGCTGATGCTACCGGGACTGCTTTATGCGACAGGTCTGCCCGACCAGAACCATCCTCACGGCAGCGAGGCGGTCCGAAGAGCGCCTCATAAAGCGACTGCCGCTGGGGAGAGGATACGCCAATTATGTATCTGCTGACAACCACAACAGGACGACTGGCTCAGGCCAGGATACGCCGCGCCGCTACCGATGAAGCAGCATGGTGTGCGACGAGCCAAAGCCCTTCCAAGTCAAAACAGTCGCCCAGCATAGTACACCTGATGTGGTCGCTGCGGCAATAGCTGCGCGCTGATAGCGCCTGCTGCGGCCAGCCCATGCATAGCCCCACGGTCTCCCCATGGGCTGTCCAATGTAGCCGCAATGGTTGCGCACAGTCCGCTGCGTGACGATAATAGACGGTGGGCGCCCGCAGAAGGCGCCGCCGTTGCCCGGCTTGCCGTGGTCTGGCGCTCACACCGCTATCCGTCAGACCCAGGAGGACGTCGAACACATGCTGAGCGCGTTTGCACAGGGGATCGTGTCGCATCCCCTGGGATATATCATCCTCAATATTGACCCGATCCTGTTCAGGATTGGCGCGCTGGCAGTCCACTGGTATGGGCTGGCGTATGTGGTCGCCATCGCAATCGGCCTCGCGGTGATTCTGCGCTGGGCGCGCAAACTGGGTCTGCACGAAGATCAGATCTGGGGGCTGTTCATCTGGGCCGCCATCGCCGGACTGATCGGCGGCAGGCTCTATTTCGTCATCCAGCAGCCCGACCTCGTGCAGAACTATCTGCTCAAGCCGATCAACATCATCGCCGTCTGGAACGGTGGCATGGCCTTCTTTGGCGCCATCTTCCTCGCCTCGCTGACGCTCTTTATCGTCGCGCCACGCTATGGCCTTGACCGCTGGCTGGTGGTGGATGGCGGCGCGCTCTTCGGCGCGGTTGGCCAGATCTTCGGGCGCTTCGGCAACATCATCAATGGCGACATCCTTGGCTATCAGGCGGGTCATCTCATCACACCGCCCCAGGGTCTTTGCCTGAACTCACCCTGCATTACCTATGTCGCCGACCCGCATATACTCGCCTGGGCATTTGTTTACCTCAACCCGCACAGCTTCGCCCCTCAGGGCATCCCATTCCAGCCTGCGCCAGTCTATGAGATTCTGCTGAACCTCGTCGCGCTGGCGCTGCTCTGGCCGCTGCGGCTGCTGCTGCCGCACCTCAAGACGGGCGTCTTCTTCGCGTGCTACGTCATGCTCTACGCAATCAGCCAGTTCGTGGTGTTCTTCTATCGTGGCACGGAGCCGCTCACCCCGTTCCTCGGTATCAATGGCCTCAAGCAGGCGCAGTGGACGGCGATCTTCTTCTTCATTGGCGCACTCGCCCTGCTGGCGCTGGCGCGGCGTTTTGGCATCGCA
>JAICSR010000316.1 GCA_025936795.1 Ktedonobacterales bacterium
CAGGTCCACGCAGGCTTTGAGCAGATCATTGCCTGCGCGCATCACACGCTCGATGTCGCCGGGCTTGCGGCGGTCGAAGACCATGTTGGGATGCAGGTTGCCATCGCCCGCGTGGAAGACGTTGGGGATCAGCAGCCCATACTCCGCGCCGATGCGCTCGACCTGCTCCATGATCTGCGGCAGGCGCGAGCGCGGCACGACCGCGTCTTGCAGGTAGAAGCTGGACGTGATCTGGCCGAGCGCCGCCGCTGCGCCTTTGCGCCCCGCCCAGAGCGCCGCCCGTTCCGCTTCTGAGCGCGCCACGCGCGTCTCGCGTGCGCCGGTCGTCTGGCAGATGGCGGCGATGCGCTGGCTCTGGGCCTCCACCAGCTCGCGCGGGCCATCCACCTCGATCAGCAGCACGCTGCCAGCGTCCTCCGGGTAGCCTGCATGGAAGGCGCGCTCCACCGCCTGGCAGATCAGGCGATCCATCATCTCCAGCGCGCTCGGTACGATGCCCGCCGCGATGATGGCCGAGACGGTGTTCGATGCGCTGGCGATGTCGGGGAAGATCGCCAGCAGCGTGCGGATGCTCTCTGGCAGTGGCAGCAGGCGTGTGACGATCTGGGTGACGATGGCAAGTGTCCCTTCGGAGCCGATGACCGCACCCAGCAGGTCATAGCCGGGCGCATTCAGTGCGCCGTTCTCTGCGCCCAGCCAGATCAGGTCGCCGCTGCCCAGCGCCACCTGCACGGCCAGGATGTGCGCCGCCGTCGCTCCCAACGCGAGGCAGTGCGGCCCACCAGCGTTCGTGGCGACGTTGCCGCCGATGGTCGAAATACGCTGGCTGGCGGGGTCGGGCGCGTAGTAGAGACCGTAGGGGCGCGCGGCCTGCGAGAGCGCCAGATTGATGACGCCCGGCTCGACGACCGCCAGTCGGTTCTCGGCGTCTATCTTCCGAATGTGATTCAGCCGCGCCGTCGAGATGACCAGCCCGCCGCGAATCGGCACGGCGCCGCCACATAAGCCCGTGCCACTGCCGCGTGCGACGACTGGCGCGCCAGCGGCGGTCGCAAGCTGCGCCGCTCGCGCTACCTCCTCCGGCGTGCGCGGCAGCGCGACGAGGTCGGGGGCCGCTTCGAGGAAGCTGGCATCGTAGCCATAGGCGACCAGATCAGCGCGCTCGGTCAGCACGCTGCCAGCGCCGAGCGCCGCGCGTAGCTCCGCCGCCAGACGCTCGCGCGTCGCAGGCGTAAGCTCTGGCGTAGGCTGCTGGCTGGCTACTGTATCTGTCACTGCGGCGCCGTCCCTTCCTGCATGCTTTCCGCGTGCTTCCGTCGCGCTTCCTCTGTGCGCGAAATGCAGCGCACGTATCCATACTACCCGATACGTTGGTTCATGTGGAGACGCTCGCACGCGGCTCGGTCGCTCGGTTCGGTATTTTGGGCGGGAGGTCTATTGGGAGGTCTGTGTGGTATAGTCGAGTCTGCTCCAGGATTCAAGCCCAGACCCCACTGCAAGCCCAGAACCTCGTGGTTTGGCGTCAGAGCAAGCGCCAGGGAATCCATCCAGGGAATCCATCATGAACAAGCCGATTCTGCTGACCGTTGACGACGACGCTGCGGTTTCTCAAGCGATCACACGCACCCTGCGTCGGCAGTACGCCCACAACTTCCGTGTGCTGCGCGCCGAGTCCGGCCCTGCGGCCCTTGAGACCTTGCGCGAGCTCAAACTGAGCGGCGATGAGGTCGCGCTGCTGCTGGCCGATCACCGCATGCCCGGCATGACAGGGGTTGACCTGCTGGAGCAATCCATCGAGCTGTTCGCCGACGCCAAGCGCGTCCTCCTGACGGCCTATGCCGACATAGACGCAGCCATTCGCGCCATCAACTCAGTCGGCCTCGACTACTACCTCCTCAAGCCCTGGGATCCGCCGGAGGAGAAGCTCTATCCGGTGCTCGATGACCTGCTCGACGATTGGCTTGCGCACTACGAACCGCCGTTCGAGGGTGTGCGGGTGATTGGCCATCGCTGGTCGGCCCGCTCGCACGACGTGAAGGATTTCCTGGCTGGCAATCATGTGCCATTTCGCTGGCTGGATGTCGAGAGCGACGCGGAAGCGCAGGTATTGCTCACTGCGTCGGGCGTTGCTGCTGTCCCCGAACGGCTGCCAATCGTCGTGACTGCATCGGGGGACGTGCTCGAAGCCCCAACCAACGCGGAGCTTGCGGCCAAAATCGGCCTGCTCACGCGCGCTGAGCTGCCCTTCTACGACCTGACCATCATCGGCGCGGGGCCTGCTGGCCTGGCCGCCGCCGTCTATGGCGCCTCCGAGGGGCTGCGAACCGTGCTGGTGGAGCGCCAGGCGCCTGGAGGGCAGGCCGGACAGAGTTCTCGCATCGAGAACTACCTGGGATTTCCCGCCGGTGTGAGCGGCTC
Organism: Ktedonobacterales bacterium; assembly: GCA_025936795.1. GTDB lineage: Bacteria > Chloroflexota > Ktedonobacteria > Ktedonobacterales > JADMIN01 > JAKAIY01. The sequence continues at coordinate 2,419 of JAICSR010000316.1, forward strand.
CGATCTGGCGCGGCGCGCGATGACGCAGGCGCGGCGCTTTGGCGCCGAGATGATCACCGTGCAGGAGGCGTGCGGCCTGGAGGCGCGCGGGTCGGCGCGGGTCGTGCGCCTGAGCGGTGGCGCCGAGTTGAACAGCCATGCGGTCCTGATCGCCACGGGCGTCTCGTATCGTCGTCTCGACACGCCAGGATTCGATCAGTTTGTGGGGCGGGGCGTGTATTACGGCGCGGGTGTAGCGGAGGCGCAGGGCGTGCGCGATCAGGATGTCTACATCATCGGCGGCGCCAACTCCGCTGGCCAGGCGGCTGTCTACCTCTCGCGCTTCGCCCGCAGTGTCACGCTGCTCGTGCGCGCCGAGAATCTCGAAAAGAGCATGTCGCGCTATTTGATCGAACAGATCATGGCGATCCCAACCATCCATGTCCAGGCGCAGCGTGAGGTGGTGGCGGTTGGCGGCAGTACTCACCTCGAGACGATCACAATTGCCGACCGCAGCGCCGACTGCGAGGCAGTGACGCCGACGAACTTCCTCTTCGTGTTGATCGGCGCATACCCACACACGGAGTGGATCGGTGAATCCGTTGCGCGCGATGCGCAGGGTTTTATCCTCTCTGGCGCCGAACTCCTGCACGCTGGCGATCACCCCAGATGGGTGGCCGAGCGCGAACCGTATCTGCTGGAGACGAGTCTGCCCGGCGTCTTCGTCGCGGGTGACGCGCGGCGCTCCTCGATGAAACGGGTCGCCTCGGCGGTCGGCGAGGGCGCGATGGCCGTGCACATGGTGCACCAGTATCTGGACAAGATGTAATGCTGATTGACGAACTTCGCGCCACCTTCCTGTTCGAGAAGCTCTCTGACGAGCAGCTTCACTCCCTCGCTGGGATGGGCGCGGAAGTCGCGTTCCCAGCCGAGCAGATCGTCTTCAGCGAGGGCGAGCCGGCGGATTTCCTCTGGGTGCTGCTCAGCGGGGAGATGGAGCTGACCCGTTTCGTGGGCGGCCAGCGGATTCTGGTCGAGACGATGACGCGCCCTGGCACCTACGCTGGTGGCATCCGAGCGTTCGCCGCATCAGACACAGGGATGGGCTACCGCGCCACTGGCAAGATACTGCGACCAAGTCGTTTCTTCCGCCTCGCCTCCAGTGATCTGGGTCGTCTGCTGGATGAGTGGCTGCCGATGGCGAAACACCTGCTGGATGGCTACGTGCACACCTGCGAGTCCATCGAGATTACGGTGCGCGAGCGGGGCCGTCTGATCTCGCTGGGAACGCTTGCCGCTGGCCTGACACACGAACTCAACAATCCCGCCGCCGCAGCCATGAGCGCCTCCGCTGACCTGCGCGCGGTGGTGGGCCGTCTGGGGGCGCAGGCCAGCTGGTTCACAGCTGGCAAGCTCACGCCAGCGCAGATTCGCGCAGGGCTTGCACTCCAGGCGGAGGCTGTCGCCCGGTCCGCTACGTCGCCAAGGCGCAGCGTCATCGAGACGGGTCGGCTGGAGGAGGAAATTGGCGACTGGCTGGAAGCGCATGAGGTTGCGAACCAATGGGACCTCGCGCCTGCATTCGTCGCTGCTGGCCTCGATCTTCCCTGGCTGGAAATAGCGGCGCAAACGCTGGGCGCCGACGCCCTGAGCGCTACACTGAACTGGGTCGCCGACACGCTGCTTGCCACAGCGCTCGTAGACCAGATCGAAGACGCAAATGCGCGCATCGCTCAACTGGTCTCCGTGGTCAAGGATTATTCGTATGTCGATCGCGCGGTCGAGCGCGAAATTGATATTCATGAGGGTATCGAGAAGACCTTGATTATTCTCGGACACAAGCTGCGGGCTGGCATCGAGGTCATCCGCGACTACGACGACACGTTGCCGCGCGTTTTGGCCAACGGGAGCGAGCTCAATCAAGTCTGGACGAATCTGATTGACAATGCGATTGACGCCATGGACGGACACGGCCAGATTCGCATTCGGACACACCACGACGACCACGCTGTGCTTGTGGAGATCACTGATCATGGCCCTGGGATTCCCGACGAGGTCGCCAGTCGGATCTTCGATCCGTTCTTCACGACGAAAGATGTGGGCAAGGGGACCGGACTGGGGCTAGATATTGTGCGCAGAATCGTCGTTGACCGTTGCCACGGCGAGATCACATTCGCTTCAGCGCCAGGCGAGACGAGCTTTCTCATCCGGCTGCCGCTCGCTGCAAGCTCCTGAGACAAGCGGACTGCCTGCCGCAGCTCCGGCGCCACAGTAGCCTCCGGCGTAGCCCCGGCTGGTGATGGAACTCCGAACGCCCCGGTTCTACCAAAAGCCATATGACTGAGCCAGTCAGCGGAGCGGGTGAAAATCACCTGGTTGACGCCTTATGGTCTGTCATCGGCGCGCCTATTTTCGGAGGAAACCGAGGGTTGCGCCGATGGGGGCAGCCAGCGGTTGCA
>JAICSR010000482.1 GCA_025936795.1 Ktedonobacterales bacterium
AGCGTTAGCCCGAACACCTCCTCCGCAGGCAGCTTCCCTCTCCAGATCTTCGCGGTGGACACCGACACCTACGCGCAGGCCGCGCTCTGGAGCGATCAGGATAGCGCCCAGCCGCTGAGCACGCTGATGGCGCAGCTCAGCGCGGCGCGTGCGAGCGCCACTGCTGATGATAACGTTCCCGCGCTGGTGGACGACGCGACGTGGCAGGAGATGCAGTTGACGCCGGGCGCGCGCTTCACGCTGCAACCGCCTGGCTACGGACGCCAGAGCATGGGCTTCGTGGCCATCGGGCATGTAGCGCATCTGCCCACCGTCTATGGCAGCAACCAGGGCGGCGGATTCAACGGCGCTGGCGGTGTGCTGGCGGACTACCAGAGCTATGCGGCGGTCTATCACCACGACCTGGCGACCAGCGCTACCAATGTGACGCTGGCGCCGAATTTCGCCTGGATCGCCACGCGCGATGACGCCGACTCGCTGGCGAGCGTGCGCAAGGCGCTGGGTTCAGGGACGCTGGCGCTTGGCTCGCTCCAGGACATGCGGCAGGTCCTGGACAACCAGCGTAACAATCCGCTCCAGATCGAGTTTGCCAACACGCTGCTGATTGGCGCGGCCACTGCCCTGCTGCTGGCGCTGATCGGCATCTGGGTCGGCTCCTGGCTCAACGCGCGCGGGCGCCTCGTCAACTTCGCGGTGCTGCGCGCCCTTGGCACGACTCCGCCCCAGCTGCGCGCCATGCTGATGTGGGAGCAGGCGATTGTCTATCTCGCAGGCATCGCGCTGGGCATCGCGCTCGGCTGGGTCCTCTCGCTGACAGCGCTGCCCATGCTGATCTTCGTGGAGCTGGCGACGACTGGCAATTTCCAGATCGTGCCGAATGTCCCGCCAGCGCGCGTAGTCGTGCCGGGCGGCACGTTGGGGCTGGCGTTCGGCGTCCTCGTCGTGATCTGTATCCTGGCCCTCATCCTCACGATGGGCGCCCTTGCGCGGCTCTCGCTCGGCCAGACGCTGCGTCTCAATGAAGACTGAGAACCGTGGACTGAGGATCGAGGACTGAGGGAGGAGTCATTCATGGACAATGCGCTCGTGACCTGCGAGAACCTTGTCAAGATTTATACGGCGACCGATCTGGAGGTCGTGGCGCTGCAAGGCCTGGACCTGGAGATTGCGCCAGGCGAGATGGTCGCGCTGGTGGGCGCCTCAGGGTCAGGGAAGACGACGCTGCTCAACCTGCTCGGCGCGCTCGATAGCCCCAGCGCCGGGCGCTGCATCGTCGCGGGTAACGACCTCACCCGCATCAACGACCTGCAACGCACCAACTATCGCTGCTTCACCGCCGGGCATGTCTGGCAGCAATCGGGGCGCAATCTGCTGCCAGAGTTGAGCGTCGCCGAGAATATTGCGCTGCCCCAGATGCTCGGCGGCGCCAATGCGAAGGCCCGCTCCGCCCGCACCCGCGACCTGATGGCGCGCACGGACATCGAGCGGCTGGCGGAGAAGAAGCCGAATCAGATCTCGGGCGGTGAGCAACAGCGTGCGGCGATCTGTGTGGCGCTGGCCAACGCTCCGGCGCTGCTGCTGGCCGATGAGCCGACCGGCGAGCTTGATTCGACGACAGCGGGCGAGGTGCTGGACCTGCTGCGCGAGCTGAACCGCGAACTGGGGCTGACCATTCTGATCGTCACCCACGATGTGACGGTGGCGTCGGGCGCTGACCGCACCATCGCCATTCGTGATGGCCGCACCAGCACCGAGACGGTGCGCCGCGATGCGCCACTGGCTGCCGCTGGCATTGGCTCTGCAGCGGGCGCCGCCAGCGCCGTGATCGGGCTGCCCAGCCAGACCCACCGCGAATCCATTCTGATTGACCGCGTGGGGCGGCTCCAGCTTCCGCACGAGGCGCTCACGCGCGTGGCTTTCAACGGGCGCGCCGATGTGCGCATCCTCGACGATCATGTGGAGATCTGGCCGGAGGAAGGCGCTGCGGAGGGCCTCGCGGCTCCCTCAGCCGCCATTCCAGTCGCGCCAACCTACCCAGCAGCAGCGGCGAACTATCCGGCGCCCATCCAGGAGGAGAATTAGCGTGGCAATGACGAATGCAGAGCGCGCGTCCAGCGCGGAACCCATCGTCGCAGGGCAGGGCCTCACGCGCGACTTCAAGGTGGGCGGCGGCGCCGTGCATGCGCTGCGCGGCATTGATATGCAGCTCCAGCCAGGCGAGTTGGTGGCGCTGCGCGGGCGCTCAGGCTCCGGCAAGACGACGCTGCTCAACATCCTCACTGGCATTGATTCGCCTACCCATGGGCGCGTGAGCTTGCTGGGCCACGATCTGGCGCGGCTGAATGAGACGGCGCGCGCCATCCTGCGCCGCGAACAGGTCGGCCTGCTCTTCCAGAATGCGCATCTCTTCCCGCTGCTCACCGCGCAAGAAAACGCCGAGCTACCCCTGCGACTCGCGCGGACCGATCCGAAGCGGCGCGCAGCCCAGGCGCTGGCGGCGCTGGAGATGGTTCATCTGGGGCCGCGTGCGCTGCATCGCGGGCTGGAGCTTTCGGGCGGCGAGCAGCAGCGTGTCGCGTTGGCGCGGGCGCTGGCGCACCAGCCGCGCTTCGTCGTCGCCGATGAGCCGACCGGCAATCTCGATTCGACGACCGGGCGCGAGATCGCTCTGCTGTTGCAGCGCATCACCCACGAGCAGGGCATCGGCATGCTGATCGCCACGCACGACAGCGCCGTCGTCGCCATCGCCGACCGCGTCCT
>JAICSR010000081.1 GCA_025936795.1 Ktedonobacterales bacterium
CCCACCCCTCTCATGGGTGGCGCATCGTTTTCGGATGTCAATCATCTGTTTCAGCATTCGTATGATAGCATAGCCAGCCCCTGCCCGCAACGCGCAGCGACCACGGCAGTCCTCTCGCGGGTCGAGGGTTGGCGCGCGAGATGGCGCGCGAGATGGCGGTTGAATGCGCCCCCGTTCGTGAGAAAAGTCGCTGCGCGCGGCGGCGGCGCACGGATATCCTTACTGAGGCTATGGCGCGCTGGGCGCCATTCGTCGCGACGCGGCGCGCATGTGCTGTCTGGTAGATGTGGCAATTCACAAGAAGGTTGGCAGAGTATGAGCGATACGAACGACGTGAACGCGCAGAGTGAGGTGCTGGATGTGCGGACGATTCCGCCTGCCCAGCGTCATCCGATGATCTTCCAGCGTTTCGCAGCGCTACCGGTGGGCGGGGCGTTCACGCTGGTCAATGACCACGACCCCAAGCCGCTCTATTATCAACTCAACTTCGAGCATAGCGGGCAGTTGGGCTGGGACTACCTCGAACAGGGGCCGCAGGTGTGGCGCGTGCGCATCAGCCGAACCGCGCCCACGAGCAACAAGCGGCAGATTCCGCTGCACCCTGTCGCCAGGGACGCCGAGTGACGCAGATGGAACACAGGCATGACGATCACCCACTGCCGGGGCCGGGCGGCGCGCTGAACGACACGCGGCTGAACCTCAAGGCGCTGCGCCTGGCGACGCACGGCTGGAACCTGGGCAATCCGCTGATCTATAAGCCGGCTGTCACAGACCTGTGCGCCGTCGCACGCGAACTCGCCAGCGCAGGGTCGCCCTCTGGCGCGCTCGTGCTGAATGACACGCAAACGGACGCCGATGCCGAGCATGCTGAAGCGCATGGCGTCCTCATCCTGCGCGCGGCGGCGCCGTCTGCGCAGGTGGGGCTGCTCGCCGCGCGCAGCGTCGCGGAGGTGGCGGAGGCGGCGCTGGGTCGCCTCTGCGCTGTGCAGGAGCAATGGGATGTCGTCCTGCCCGCTGGCGACAAGCAATCCGCTCACGACTTGTGCCGTGTCTCAGTCGAAGATGGCGAGGGCGCGACGCTGGTCGAGCTGCGGTTTGCGTTCGACCAGCTATGGGCGGCGGGGTGGCAAGGAAATCAGCCTGTAACGCAGTTCTTCGCGCGCGCGGACTGGCGCGAAGTCTTTCTCGCGCGGTCGCTGCACACGCTCGATGGGCGTCTGCATGCGGCGCTCGTGGCGTAGCGCGATGGGGCGCGACCTCACCCCCTGGCCCCCTCTCCCGCGAGGAGAGGGGGAATCCGGACTCCCCTCTCCTGACGGGAGAGGGGCTGGGGGTGAGGTCTTGTTCGACGCGCTTAGCTGGCCTTGCCCATGCGTACACGCCAGACCTCTGGCCCCTGCTCGAGATACTCCCAGAGCAGTTGACCCGCATACTCGGCGGCAAGCTGATAGTAGAGCGGCTTGGGGTCGTGGTCATTGACCAGGACGAAGCTGGCGCCCGCCTGCAAGCCGTTGAAGCGCTCGAAGATGACCTGATGGCGCTGCGCAGGCGGGAGATGGCGCACCTCCAGCGTGTCGCCCGCGGTGGCGTCAGTGTCGGCGCTGGCGCCATCAGCCTCAGCATGCAGCGCAGCGAGCAGCGCTTGCTGGTCGCCAGCCGAGATGGCCTGCTCAACCAGCGGCAGATAGACCCGCTCCTCTTTGGCGAGATGCACTGCGAATAGCCCTTGAAGCTGGACAGCCTGACGCGCAAGCTGGCGCACCAGCGGTTGGCGGTCGCGTTCGCTGGCTGAGCGCAGACTGCGGGCCGTGTCGGTGATCTGCCGCACGTAGTCGGCGATATACTCGTGATCTACGCGCATGGTCGCAGTTGGGGAGCCGTGCTCGCGGATGATGGGGTCGAGCGCGGGATAGAGCGATTGCTCCTCACCACGCGCGTGTGGCAGCAGCTCCCCTGTGAGAAACTCCGTGAAGCCGTTCAGCAATTCCGTGAGCTGAGCGGCATGGCCAGTGACGCTGGCCTCCGCGTCGGCGGTGAAGGATTCGAGGGTCTCTGCGAGAGCGCGGTGATGTGTGCGAATCGCCGCGCTCAACTCGTGCGTGGCGGGGGTAGTGTCGGTGGTCATGGTGCGATCCTTTTCCCAGAGTCATATCGGCGTTTGGCGCTCGGTCTGAGAGCGGTCGCGGTTGAGCCACAGCAGCGTGGCTGAACGGCGGCTGGCCAACCCATTCGACGGGCGTCAGATGCAGTATGCGACGGGGTGAGGTCGCTCGGCAGCGACTTTTGTCATACCATGCGCTGATGGGACGAACCAGCATCAGGTGATGGATGCGGCTGTGCGCAAAGTCGCAGATGCGCGCCTCGCGTGCGGATATACTGAGAGGGAGAAGGACCAGCGCGCGAGCCTCATCAGGCGACTGAGCAGGTGATATCGCTGGGCTGGTTCTTGCCATCACCCTGGTGAGCAACCCGAGGCCAACGCCCGCGCCGACTGGACGTACCGCGTCATGGTTCAGGAGTCCAGGGCGAGTGTGGAAGCCAAGGAGAGATAGCGACCAATGTTCCACGAGACGTGTGACGAGTGCGGCGACCGCCTGTATCAGGCTGGCGAGCGGGTTCCGGCGGGAGCCTATCTGCGCGTGGACGATGACTCATTCCAACAAGTGCGCCTGGCCGTTAGCGGCGCATTACCACCGTCGTTCGATGGCCATGTCGCGCTCTACCGGACGGCTGCGGCGCCATGCGTGTGCGCGCGACGCAGAGGGGTGATTGAGATTGAGGCGCCTCGCTCACAGCCAGCGGCGTCGGTGGCGCCTGCTCAGACCGGAGATCATGCAGACGATCACGCTCGACGTGGAGCGAGCGAGGAGAAACAAGGCGATGGACATCCGCAACCAGTTGCCAGTTCACCCGCTCACGCCTGACGCGCAGCCCTCAGATGGCTCCGACGGGAGCCTGCGCGTCGGTGGATTGGTCGCGCGGCCAGGCGCGCTGACTGCCGCCACGCTTGCCGCGCTGCCTCGCGCGCCGCTGACCGAGCGATTCACCTGTGAAGAGGGCTGGGCCGTCGAGGGGCAGGCCTGGGAGGGCATCCCGCTACGTGCGGCGCTCGCGGCCTGCCAACCGCTGCCAGCGGCGCGCTTTGTGCGCGTCTATGCAGGCGGCTACTGGATTGCGCTCGCGCTCGACCAGATTGACCACGCGCTGCTCTGCGACCGGCTCAATAGCGAGCCACTCTCACGTGCGCACGGAGCGCCCTGGCGTCTGGTGGTCGCGGGCGGCGCCTGCTTCACCAGCGTGAAGTGGGTCAACGCGCTCGAACTCGCCGCTGAGCCAGGCGAGCAGACCGCTGAAGGGATCGCGCGGGGCCGCCTCACTGGTGATTGATACGCTGGCGGGCGCGCCGATGAGGCTCTGAGGTCAGGCGGCCACGCGCGGCAGCTTCTCGATACGGATCATCCAGGTGTCGGGGCCTTGCTGCTCCGGGAACCACGTCGCCCGCCAGCGCTTATCGGACATCAGTGGAACGCGCATGCGCTGTGGGTCGCGGTCGGACACCAGGCGGAGGATGTCGCCAGGGCCGAGCGCATTGAATCGCGCCAGCACACAGGCCAGCCGACGATCGGTCGGCAGATCGGTTGGCAGATCGCGTATGTCGAGGATGAGTGTCATCCGAAAGCCTCTTGCGGGCGCCTGCTGCGGGCGCTCGTGAACTGTCGGGGCGGCGCACATGCCGATCCCTCACCCGACCAATCATGCCTTGCTTGCGCCTGCGCCGCTGCGACCTTTGTCGCAGCCAGGGTGTGTCTTGATGGTGTAGCGTGGGGAGTGGTTCATCGGGTATCAGCCAGCGCGGCGCGCAGTGACGCCGCGAGGAGAGGAAGCACGTCATGGAGAGTACGCTCGACACGGAGACGCTCACCACGCAGATCTATACGGCGCTGCATAATGTCTTCGACCCTGAGCTTGGCGTCAACATCATTGACCTTGGCCTGGTCTATGGCGTGGATATTCGTGAAGATGGCTTCGTCACCCTGACGATGACGCTCACGACGCCGGGCTGCCCGATGCACGAATCCATCGGCGAAGGGGTCGGCGCGGCGCTCTCGACGGTCAATGGCGTGACAGGCGGCGAGATCAAGATTGTCTGGGAGCCGCGCTGGGACCCCTCGATGATGACGGACGCGGGGCGCGCCGATCTGGGCTACTGGTAGCGCCACAGACCTCACCCCCAGCCCCGCTCCTGCGAGGCGAGGGGAGCGGACAGCCCCTCTCCCGCCGCGGCGGGCGAGGGGTTGGGGAGGGGGCGCTAGCCTTCGAGCAGCAGTGACTCCGGGTCTTCCACCAGCTCCTTGATGCGCACCAGGAAGCGCACCGCCTCAGTCCCGTCTACGATGCGATGGTCGTAGGAGAGCGCGACGTACATCATCGGATGGATGACGACCGCGCCATTCACGGCGATGGGGCGCTCCTGAATCTTGTGCATGCCGAGGATGCCGACCTGCGGCCCGTTCAGAATCGGCGTGGAGAGCAGCGAGCCGTACGTGCCGCCGTTCGAGATGGTGAACGTGCCGCCGCGAATCTCCTCCAGGCTGAGCTGATTCTTGCGCGCGCGCTCGGCGTAGACGGCGATCTGCCGCTCGATCTCGGCGAACGAGAGCCGATCGGCGTCGCGCAGCACTGGCACCACCAACCCCTCTTCCACGCCGACCGCGATGCCGATGTCGTAGTAGCGCTTGAGCACCATCTCATCGCCCTGAATCTCGGCGTTCAGGCGCGGGAAGGCTTTGAGCGCGCCGACCACCGCCTTCGTGAAGAACGACATGTAGCCCAGGCTCACACCATAGCGCTCCTTGAACAGGTCGCGGCGGCGTTTGCGCACCTCCATCACAGCGGACATGTCTATCTCGTTGAAGGTAGTCAGCATCGCGGCGCTGTGCTGCGCCTCAACCAGCCGCTTCGCGATGGTCTGGCGCCGCCGCGACATGCGCACACGCTCCTCGCGCTGCGCCCCGATCACCAGCGGGGCGCTCGGCATGGGCGGCGCCAACGGAGTGGGTGTTTGCGGCGCGGCGGTTCGCGCGGGGCCAGGCGCAGGCGCTGGGGTGATGCTCGGCGCGGCGGGCGCCGATGGGGCAGCGGTAGCCGACGCAGTGTGGCCAACGAGATACGCCTCGACATCGTCCTGCGTCACCTTGCCGCCTGCGCCTGTTCCGTTGACCGCCTGGAGGTCTATCTGCCGCTCGGCGGCGATGCGGCGCGCCAGAGGCGTCGCGCGTGCGCCATCGGCTGGCTCTGGCTCTGACGTGGCGATGTCCGCCGCCACTGGGGCTGGCGCCTTCGCCGTGGTGGTGGCTCCGTTGCTTCCGGCGGTCGCAGCGGTCACTGGCTGGGCAGTTAGCTGGGCGCTGGCTGGCGTCTCCGCTTGCCCCGCGCTCATCTGCGCCAGCGTCTCATTCACACCGACGGTCTCACCCTCGCGCTTGAGGATGCTGGTGAGCGCGCCATCGCCAGGCGCCGTCACCTCGATGTTGACCTTATCGGTCTCCAGCTCCACCAGCGGCTCACCCGCCGTGACCGCGTCGCCCTCGCGCTTGCGCCAACGCCCAACCGTCGCCTCGACGATCGATTCGCCAAGCTGCGGTACTGTAATCTCAATTGGCATATTGCCCCTCGCGCATCTCCACTTTGGTTGGCCGCTCGCCGCCGAGCGCCTCGCCCGTGATTCTCGCCTGCTCCGCCGCATGGACGTCTGGCAGACCTTCCGCCGTACTGGCCCGCTCTGGTCGCCCAGCGTAGCGCAGTGTCACGCCTGCTGGCAGTTGCGCCGTCAGTCGTGGCGCGATGTAGTTCCATGCCGCCATGTTGCGTGGCTCCTCCTGCAACCAGACGACCTCGGCGAGCTGCGGGTAACGTCCCAGCGTCGCAGCGAGCGCCTCCTCAGGATATGGATAGAGCTGCTCGACCCGCGCCACCGCGATCCAGTCGCGCGTCTCCGGCTGCGCAGCCAGCGCCGCATCGAGTTCCACCACGACCTTGCCACTACACAGAATCAGCCGCCGCACGTCGTCTGGCGCCGCGCGCTCGTCGTCGAGCACTGGCTTGAATGAGCCGTCGGTCAGATCGCTCAGGCTCGAACCTGCTCTGGGATGCCGCAGCAGGCTCTTGGGCGTCATCACGATCAGCGGGCGCGGAGCCGTGGCGAGCACGTGCGCCTGCGCGCGCAGCAGATGGAAGTATTGCGCCGCCGTCGTGCAGTTCACCACGCGCAAGTTATCCTCGGCGGCGAGCTGCAGGAAGCGCTCCAAACGTCCGCTCGAATGCTCTGGTCCCTGGCCCTCGTAGCCATGTGGCAGCAGCAGAACCAATCCGGGGAGTTGGCGCCATTTGGCTCGCGCCGCCGCAATGAACTGGTCAATTAGCACCTGCCCGGCATTGGCGAAGTCGCCGAACTGCGCCTCCCACAGCACGAGCGTATTGGGCGCGTGGACGCTGTAGCCATACTCGAAGCCGAGCGCCGCCGCCTCCGAGAGCGGACTGTTGTAGACCGCGAAGGAGGCCTGCGACTGTGGCAGCGCTTGGAGGGGGATGTAGACGCCGCCAGTCTGCGCGTCGTGCAGCGCGTCGTGGCGCTGGCTGAACGTGCCGCGCTCGCTATCCTGCCCCGCCAGGCGAATCGGCGTTCCATCGGCCAGGATCGCCGCGAAGGCTAGCGTCTCCGCAAAGCCCCAATCAATCGCGCCGGGCTTCTCGATGGCCTCGCGCCGCCGGGCCAGCAGCCGCTCCAGCTTGGCGTTGGGCGTGAAGCCATCTGGACGCGCCAGCAGCGCCTCGTTGTAGTGCCGCAGCGTCTCGGCGGGAACCGCTGTCGTCACGCTCGCCAGCGCGGGTGATGGCTCCAGGTCGGCCTGCTCCTCTGGGACATGCCCCGCGAGCAGCGCCTCATAGGCTTGCTTCAGTTGCGCCAGCGCATCGCGCTGCATCGCCTCCACATCTGACGCGGTGACGACGCCCTCCGCCTCCAGCCGCTCGGCGTAAAGCGCGCGCACGGTCGGGTGATCGGCGATGCGGGCGTAGAGCAGCGGCTGCGTGAAGGCTGGCTCGTCGCCCTCATTGTGGCCCCAGCGCCGATAGCCCACCAAATCAATCAGGAAGTCTTTGTGGTAGCGCTGGCGGTAGGCGTGGGCGAGCGCGACGGCGCTGAGGCAGGCCTCTGGGTCGTCGGCGTTGACGAGGATGATCGGAATCTCGAAGCCCTTGGCCAGGTCGCTGGCGTAGAGTGTGGAACGGCCCTGCTCAGCCGAGGTCGTGAAGCCGATCTGGTTGTTGGCGATGATATGCACCGTGCCGCCAGTCTGGTAGCCTGGCAGCCGCGAGAGGTTGAGCGTCTCGGCCACCACACCCTCGCCGGGGAAGGCCGCGTCGCCGTGGATCGTGATGCAGAGCGCCTTGTCTACGTTCTGCTGGGGCGCGCCGCGCTGGTCGCGCCGCTCCTGCGCCGCCCGCGTGAAGCCTTCCACAACCGGATTGACGAACTCCAGGTGACTGGGATTGTGCGCCAGCGTGAGCGCAACCTGCGCCAGCTCACTCTCGCGCACGGTCTTGCGCGCGCCGAGGTGGTATTTGACATCGCCCGTCCAGCCGTAGTTGATGCCCGCCGAGCCTTCGGAGGGAACCAGCGTCTTGTCTGGCGCGGTGTGAAACTCGGAGAAAATCTTGATGTAGGGCTTGCCCAGGATATGCGCCAGCACATTCAGCCGCCCGCGATGCGCCATGCCGATCAGCGCCTCGCGCGTGCCGACCTCGGCGGCGTCATGAATCAACTCATCCAGCATCGGAACAAGGACGTCAGCCCCCTCGATGGAGAACCGCTTCTGCCCGACGAACGTGCTGTGCAGGAAGCGCTCGAATGCCTCGACCTCGGTGAGCCGCCGCAGCAATTCGCGCCGCTCCTCCGCCGCCAGCGGTTGGCGGAATGCGCCCGACTCGACGACATCGTACAGCCAGCCGCGCTCCTGCTCATCCTGGATGTGCGCGAACTCGTAGCCGAGCGGGCCGCTGTAGATGGCGCGCAGTTGGCCGATCGCCTCCAGCGCGTTCTGCGCGCCGTGCGTATCGCCTTTGGGCCAGACGATGCTCGCGGGGAGCGCGGCCAGATCAGCCTCGGACAGCCCGTGCGCCGCCAGCGCGAGCGCCTGATTGCCCGGAGGTGGCGCGCCGAGGGGGTCAAGCTGTGCGACGAGATGCCCATACTGCCGGATCATGCGCGCCAGCTTCGCGGTCCCCACTACCAGCCGAATCTCGCGGTCGGTCACGCCTTCCTCGGCGGCCGCTGGCGCAGTTGGGCTAACCGTTGCGCGGCTGCTGATGGGTGGCGGCGGTTCAGCCGCCAGCGCGGGACGTGGGGGAGGCGTGGCGCGCTCGAAGAAGGCCCGCGTCGTCGCGTCAACCGACGAAGGGTCTTGCAGGTACCGTTCGTAGAGTTCCTGCGCATAGCCCGCATTCGGGCCGAAGAAGCTATCCCAGGCGTCCATCCGCGCCGACCCCTAACCTCTTGTTGTGTCCGCCTCCGCGAGATCGCGCCGTGCCGTCACGCCGCATGTCGTCATGCGGAGGCCCAAGTTATAGTGTACCATGCCTGTGCGGCTGGCGCCTGCCTGGCTGGCGATTTCACCCGCCATAGTCGCGCGTGCGGCCCACACCTGCGAAGGCCAACGCCCAGCGCACGAAGACCGTCGCGACACCAAGATGGTAGGGGCGTGTGCGCAGGCGACGCGGCGAGGTGGCAATCACGCTGCTGCGGATATGCCCCACGACTCCCTGCCCCTTTTCACGCGCGTAGGCCCGCACGCGGCGCAGGAACTCCAGGTCTTCCGCCAGTTGCAGCGTTTCATCGAAGCCGCCCAGCGCGAGGAACAGCGCACGGTCGCAATAGAACATCTGCGAGCGCACGCCCAGCAGCACCGCGCCGACCTCCATCAGGTCAAAGAAGCCGCGCTCCAGCCGCGAATCGGAGTCCGCGACGACGCGAATGGACCCGGCAGGCGCGCCCGACTGGCGCTGCGCGACGACATCGCGCGTCAGGCGCGGCGACAGGCGCGAGTCGGCGTCCAGAAAGATCAGGATGGAGCCAGTGGCCTGGCGCGCGCCGCGATTCTTCGCCCGCGCGACGCCCAGCGCAGGCTCGGCGATGACGCGCAAGTCGAGCGCGCGGTGCTGCGCGGCGAACGCCTCGGCGCGCTGCGCGGTGTCGTCCGTCGAGGCGTTGTCCACCACCACACACTCCAGGCACTCCAGCGGATAGTCCTGCGCGGCGACGGAGGCCAGCGCCGCCGCGATGTGTCCGGCTTCCGTGTGGGCGGGGATGACGACGCTGACGCGCGGAGTCGTCGCCTGCGCGAGCGTGCGCTCAGACGACTGCTGATCGGTTGCATCGCGCCTGCTGCGCTCCTCACTGGTCGCCATCGCCACACACCTCCGCATAGGTCGCTGGCTGCCAGCCGTCCCGCTCGATCATCCGTGCGAGGCGCGCCAGCCGCTGGCGCACGATAGCGCCTGAGGGGTCGCGCTGCGGATGCAGATAGACGCTCGCCACGGACGCCGTGCGCAAAGCGGTCTGCTGGACAATGCCGTTGAGGATCTGGACACCCAGCTCCTGACCGGATGCGGCGCCCATGTAGCCCACCGCTGGCGTCCAGGCGCGCCGATGATTCTGCGCGTCACGCACGGTGAACATGCCGATGAGGGAGCGGAATCCCTCCTGCCGGAGAGCGGCCAGCGTCTGCGCATTGTGCAGCCAGCCCGGCGCGCAGAAGGTGGTCGGCGGGGGCAGCCCAGCCTGCGCAAAACACGCGAGGCCCCGGCGCAGCGCGGCCGCCATCTCATCCGCTGAGAGCGTGAGGCACTCCGCCGCATCCGCCGCAAAGAGCCGCGCCCGCACGCGGCTGAGCCAGGGGCCAGCGAATGGCCGATGATCAGCGGGGCGATGCTCGAAGCCATGCAGCACAAGCTGGCTGCCGGCGGCCACCTGCGCCTGAAGCAACTTGACGAGGCTGGGCGACGAGTGGAGTGGATGGGCGCCGTGCCAGTTGGGAACCACCATCAGCGAGACGCGCCGCACGCCGATCGCTGCGAGCACCTGAAGCTGCGTCTGGATGGCGGCCTCGAAGGGCGGCGCGACATCGTGCAGCGAGACAATCACTCGCCGGGTCGCTCGTCGTTGCGTCATGGCTCTCGAAGCAGCTCCTCATCCAGCCTGGCCCGCTGAGCCGCCACACTCAGCGCTGACACATGCTCCGCATAATCTATGCCGCCTTCCTTCTTCGTTGGTGGACGCCTGCGCAACGTGCGCGCTAGTTTTACAGTGGCACTTGCCAGAACTGCCACAATTTTTCAGACTTCTTGGCAAGCGAGCGATATGTTCCATGTCAATGGTCAACCCGCTGATTTTCCGCGTTGCCAACGATGCAAATAAGAGGCATTCCGCTATCTGCAACTGTAAAACTAGCACAAGTCCCAATTCGTCAGCCAGACCTTAATCTCGACCTTAACAGTCATTGGATGGCAACGGCCGATCGAACACCCTTCGCATGAACAGTCCCGCGAAACGAGCCAAGGTAACCACCTGTGCCGCGAAGACGAAGACCATCAAGAGTTCGCATCCGAAGGCGAAGAGCGCTTCGATCGCAAAGAGGTGGACGATGCTGTGCGCTCGCTCTTCAGTTCTGGGAGTTGCTTTGAGGGCTTCGAGTGTCACTTTATGCAGGTAATTATGCTCCTTCGTCAATAGCATGCCCGCTATTGACATCGGGCGTATCGTAACGCCAGGAAAGCGATTGAGATGCGTGCGTCTGCGTCTGTGCTAGCACTGGCCCTATCCAGAACGATCCAGATGATCCACCTTACGACCAGTGGACCGAGAGTGTCGTCTATCCATGTGGCGGCTACTCGAGTTGCTACTGATCGTCATCTGACAGCTGTTGCTCGCACTAGCGCGGGACAAACGATTGAGATAGCTTGTCCCGCGCTATAGTCAGAGGGGCTGCACAGCCCCTCTGACCTCTCCACTGAGCAACAGGCATTGGAGGCCACCACATCTGATGATGACGCACAACTCCATCTCGCCCGGCCCTGTGAGGCCTCGGCGCTCGCGCCTGCAACTCGGCTGCCTGAGCGCGCTCGCGCTCCTCATCCTGTTGACCCTGACGGTCGGCGGCTTTGAATACACCGCCTGGCATGGTGGAGTGGACAGTTATACCTATGTCGCTCGCGGCGCACCAGATCAGGTGATCGCGCAGGTCACATCCCATGACGCCAAAGCCGCCTCGGCGCTGCGCCAGAAGATCAACGCCAAGCCTATCCTGCTGCCGCCTCAGGGCCCTAATGACGGCTGTACGCAACCACTCAATACCCCAATCACAGTAGGGAGCTATCGCTACACGTTCTACTCTGGTGGGCGGGTGATCGAAACGGTCGCGAGCGATAACCTGGTCTGCGGCGCCGCCGTTACCTGCGGTGGTGTGACGATCTGGATAGGCGATATGAGGCCACCGCTGCCGACGACCGTGCGAGAGCCGTGATGCTTGCGCATTGACAACACGCCCCGACCAACGATCTCTTCATGAGTCATCCCGAATTTTCGAGGGTGATGAAGGAGCAAGACCTCCTGAGCTACTATCGAGTTGTTCACGACCGATAGAACTCAGGAGGTTTCTGCTATGAATGATGCGGTAGACAGGCGCGGAGTGCAAGCGTCCCATCATGGCGCGGGCGTTAGGCTCTGTCAGACGAACCACGATTCGAGCCAGATGACAATGGAGGCGCTGACGACCATCGCCTGGTAGTTCACAGCGCGCTTTTCATAGCGCGTGGCAAGTCCACGTCACTGTTTGAGCCGATTGATACAGCGCTCGACCATATTCCGACGGGCGTAGATCGCCTTGTTGAAGGCGCGCGGACGACCTGGCCGAGCCGCACGCCGGGCGCGTTGATCCCGCCGATCGGGGATTGTGTGCCGTATCTGCCGCTGGCGCAGCAGGCGACGACAGCGCAGGTAGCTGTAACCTTTATCGGCGATGAGCCGCGCTGGGCGGGTTCTCGGTCATCCGCGTCCTCCCGGGGGTGGGACACGAATGCGAGCAGGCACTGGCTCCATACTATCGTGTCACTGTCCGGGCATGATGACCACCGAGAGCAGTCGCCCTTTCCCGTCGCAGGCAAGGTGCAACTTGGTGGTCATCCCTCCCCAGCTGCGTCCAAGCCCTTCATCTATCGGATGTTGGATCCCCTTTTTACGTAGGCCTAGCTCGGCCGAACACCCGCGCCACTGGCATGATGGTGGGCGCGAGCAGTGGAACTGTCCACACTGACCTCCCAGCCGACCTCGCCGACCGCATCTGAGCGGGTTTGCGCCTGGGCCAGAACCCAATCCCAGGTTCCATCATGCCGCCAACGGTAGAGCCGGTCAGCGCAGGTTTGCCACGGACCGTAGCGTTCGGGCAGATCACGCCACGGTGCGCTGATGCGCGGCTTCCACAAGATGCCATTGATGACGGTGCGATGATCCCGCAATTGCCCTCCACGCTGCTGATTCGCGGGCAGCAATGGCGCGATGGCATTCCACGCATGTCGGTCAATTCATCGCGTCCAACCATTGGGCTTCCCTCCTGAGTGGGCGTCATTTCAGAAGAATAGCACATCCACCGTATTCGTCAGACAGACCCTAGGTAAGCAGGCCATCCGAGATGGTCAGGACGCGGTCGGCGATGGCGACGACGGCGCTGTCGTGCGTGGCGATCAGCATGCCGATGCCCTGCTCGTGGGTGATGCGCTGCAACAGCAGAGCGATCTCGCGCCCGGTCGTCGAATCGAGATTGCCGGTCGGCTCATCG
>JAICSR010000233.1 GCA_025936795.1 Ktedonobacterales bacterium
AAACCGCGCCTGAAGGCGACTAAGGCCGCCACAAAACCCGCCTATGCGGGTTCTGGACCAGCCGAGTCCCAGTCCGCGCAGGCGGACTTCGCGGCCCGCAGGCCCTCCAGGCGCGGTTTCAACCACCAGCCGAGCGTCGATGCGTCGGCATCAGCGTCGGCATCAGCCTCAGCCTCAACCTCGCGGGCGATGTCGGCGATTTCTTCTTGGCGAAAGGCGACGCCTGGCTGACGAGTGCGCCTCCGTCAGTCGGTACAGCTTCGGGATGAGGGAACCCAACTGGCCCTTGTCCGGTGTTTCGCGTTGTTCGCTGCGGTGCGCGAGCGGGCGCCAACGTCTGGCCGTGTGCGCTACTCGCCGAGATAGGCAGCGCGCACTTTCGCGCTGGTGAGCAATTCGGGGCCAGGTCCGCTGACGACAGTATGCCCGTTCTCGATCACGTAGCCGCGATCCGCGCGCTCCAACGCTATCTGCACATCCTGCTCGACCAGCAAAAAACTGAGATTCTCCTGGCGGTGGATGGCGTCAATCGCGCCGAGCAGATCATCCACGATCTTGGGCGCCAGGCCCAGCGACATCTCGTCGATCAGTAGCAGTTCGGGACGGGTCATCAGCCCGCGGCCAATGGCGCACATCTGCTGCTCTCCACCGGACATGGAGCCGGCAAGCTGGTTGCGCCGCTCAAAGAGCGCGGGCAGCAAGTGATAGACGCGGTCCAGATCCTCGGCAATGGCCCGCGAGGAGCCTGCGCGGCGCGTGTAGGCTCCCAGCTTGAGATTCGCCTCGACACTGAGCGCCGCGAACACATGACGACCCTGGGGCACGTGCGCCAGACCATGCCGGACGATCTGTGCGGCAGACATCCGCTCGATGTGATTCCCATCGAACAGTATTTCACCCTTCCACGGTCGCAACAGCCCTGAGATGGTTGCCAGCAGCGTAGATTTGCCAGCGCCGTTGGCCCCCACCAGCGCCACCACCTCGCCACGTCTGACGTCCAGCGACACGTCCCAGAGGACCTGCGTGTCGCCGTAGCCGACATCAATGCCGCGCACGTCGAGCAAGAGCGCGCCAGATTGAGCCTGCTGTGGCTGATGTGCCGCCTGAGCGTCTGGGGCGGACTGTGCCGGACCGATCGGGTCCTCGCTTGCATTCATATCTGGCTATCCTTCGCGATGTCATCCGGCGCGGACGGCTGAGTCGCGTTCTCGTGGCCTTCCAGCGCTCGCCGACTCTGTTCCGCAGCACGCTGGCGCGCGTAACGCTCGCCCAGATACGCCTCGACCACCTTGGGGTCGGAGAGTACGGCGTCTGGCGCATCCTCAGCAATCTTGCGGCCGTGGTGCAGGACCAGGATGCGGTCAGAGACGCCAGTAATCGCCTGCATCACATGCTCTACGATCAGCACCGTGACACCCGATTGGTTGATCTCGCGAATGAGTTCAACCGCATTGCCAACTTCGCGAGGGGTGAGTCCCGCCATCACCTCGTCTAGCAGCAAGACCTCCGGGTGAGTGGCTAGCGCGCGCGCCATCTCCAGGCGTTTGCGATCCGCGACGGTGAGTTCGTCGCCCTTCAGATGCGCCTTGCCCGCCAGCCCCACGCGCTCAAGCACGGCATCTGCCCGCTGCGCCGCTTCTTTACGGCTGCGAACATGTCCGCCGAAGAGGGCGCCGACGATGACATTGTCGCGGATATCAAGCTGCGTAAAGGGCTGGGTCACCTGGAATGTCCGTGCGATGCCAAGCTGGGCCCGCTGGTGAGGCGAGAGACGGGTAATGGGACGCCCCTGAAAGCGCACGACTCCCTCGGTAGGCGCCAGTGCGCCGCCGATCAGGCTAATCGCCGTAGACTTGCCAGCGCCGTTGGGGCCGATCATGCCGAGCACTTCGCCCCTGCGCATGGCGAAACTCAGGCCCTCCACTGCGGGCAGGCCACCAAAGCGCTTGGTGACATGCTCCAACTCCAGGATGGGAACCTGTGACTCGCCTGTGGCGTTAGATGCCATTGGATAAGATGAAGCGTGTGACACGCCGCACTCCCTGTTTTACTCGCATCGGATAACTCTGCTTGACGCCTGCTGGATTACGCTGCAGTTCCTGTATCAAACGGACGAGGCCTTGCGGCAGGAAGATCGTCACAAGGATGATCAGCAGGCCGAGCAACGGTCCGTGGAAGGTGGGGAAGGCGATTGACGTGTACTGATCGAGATATTCAATGATGATCGCGCCGAGTATCGGCCCGACGATGGTGCCTGCCCCGCCCGCGAAGGTCATCAGAATCATCGCTACCGATATCGTGACATCGAAGGCGCCACCTTCGCCGACGGGGTCGAATGAAAGCTGCCAGTACGCGAAGAGGCCACCGGCGATTGCGGTTGGCACGGCGCTGAACACGAATGCGCTGACTTTATACCAGTACGTCGCAATGCCCAGCGACTCCGCCGCCTGCTCGTTCTCGCGAATCGCCACCAGCGCATAGCCAAAGCGCGTACGGGTGAGCCAGGTCGTCCCCAGTAGCGTCAGCAGCGAGAGGACGAGGAATCCGTAGAAGAACAGGGCGTTGCTCACCTTGAAATTGAGGTCAGGTGGGGTCAGCGAGATTTCGCCCGCCGGAGCGCCAATATTCTTCGCCTGAACAATCTCGCCCAGGGCCTCCGCGATGCCAAGGGTAGCGATGGCGAAGTAGTGGCCGCGCAAGCGCAGAACCGGAAGCCCGAGCAGAAACGCAAAGAGGCCGGCGATGATCGGAGCCAGCGTCAACCCCAGCCAGAATGGCTTGTTCTGCAAGAGGAGCAGCGATACCGTATAGGCGCCGATGCCAAAGAATGCCACGTTGCCAAAGGCGGCCCGACCAGCGAAGCCGCCAATGAAGTTCCAGCCCTGGGCCAGCACGCAGTACATCAGGATGAATGTCCACAGGCTCAGTACCGACTGATCACCAAGCAGCGGAACTGTGCCGATGAGCGCCAGAATCACCACGCCGATGCCCAGCGACCACTGCCACTCTCTATTCTCCCGTGGGGCTGGAGCGGCGTCAGCATCAGCCACAGGCTCGCGATTAGCAGTCTGTCTAGCCACGCGCCCTCCTCACGAGTAAAAGGGCTTGCCCAGCAGGCCGTTAGGCCGCAGGATCAGCACCAAAACGAGCACAGCAAACGCAATCGCTGTATCGAGTCCGAAGCCAACTCCCGGCAACAGCGGACCGAATACTTCCGCGAACGCAAAGATCATTCCGCCAGCGAGCGCGGCCCACGGCGTGCCCAGGCCCCCAAGCGCCACGATCACGAATGCAAAGAGGGTGTACTGCCCGGTAAAAATGGGGCTGAACTGGAGTGTCATGGCGAGCATGCCACCCGCCGCCCCCGCGAGCGCTGCGCCGATGCCAAACGTCAGGGCATAGGTGTTCGCGATACCGATGCCCATGAGCTGCGATGCCTCACGATCCATGCCCACCGCCAGGATGGCATTGCCCAGACGGGTGCGCGAGAGGAACAGGCTGAGCAAAGCGGTCAGCGCCACGGCGATTGCCGCGACCGCCACGTTAAGCAGCGGGATGTGCGCGCCAAGCACGTTGACAGCCGCGCCCGAATAGGGGGTGTTGATGGCTCTATACCCGCCAGTGAACACCGCCTGTAACACATTCGAGATCAGCAGATCCAACCCGAAGGTGAGCATGAATGTCACGAGGATGGGCGCACGAATCACGCGATTGATGATGACGTACTGAATGGCGTAGCCGATACAGAACACGACAACCATCGCGACCAGGATGCCAAGGAACGGATTGAGATGCAGGAGCGTGTACGACCAATAGGCCACGTACGCGCCAAGGATGACCAAAGAGCCTTGCGCAAGGTTGACGATGTTCATGATGCCCCAGATCAGCGAGAAGCCAAGGCCTATCGCTGCATAGAAGCACCCCAGGAGGATCCAGTCGACCACGTACTGTGCCATGTTCGCACTCCCAGGACACGGCTCGGCTCTGGTGGGATAGCCAATTCTACCAGCCCTGTGTGACCGAACCAGGCCAGTAGGGGACGAGCGCCCACTGATGTTTCAGACTCCGATGATACGCCAGACTCACTCGCGCTCGCCAGCCGAACACGGGTGAGTCTGATCGTTCAATCGAGTTCGATCTACAGGAACGCGCTTAGCGCTGGCCGAACGGCGGTGTTGGATATTGGAAGGTAGCGTTGGCAACATTGCTTGGGTACACCGTTACTACCTGCCCACTCTGAATCTGGATCGTGACCATCGGCTTGGTGTCGTTCTCACCGGAGGCGCTGAACTTGATAGGCCCGAAGAAGGTCGTGATGTCGAGACCCTTCAGCGCATCACGCACTTTTTGCGGATCAGTGCTGCCAGCTTTCTGCAGCGCAGACTGGAAGGCAAGCCCACAGGCGGTTGATTCCGCTGCCTGGTAGGACGGCTCGGCGTTGTATTTGGCCTTGTAGAGCTGCTCGTACTTCGCCGCCGTGCCAAACAGATCCTCGCCCTGATACTTCACCTGGGGTGTCCACTGTGAGCTACCAATGACAAAGTTTGCGTCGCCGCCCAGAGTCGTGGCGAAGTCGGGCAGAGCCGGGCCAACCGTAAAGGCCCACAGCTTGGGGTCAATGCCGAGTTGTTTGGCCTGCTTCAAGGTGGTGAGCGCTTCACCCTCGTGGCCAGAGCCGACAATCATGTCGGGCGCCCCACCACTTGCGGAGGTCTTGATTTGTGTCAGGACGCCCGACAAATCCGTGGCGTTGGCCGGATACGACTGTGAATACACGACATCCATGCCGCTGCTCGCAGCTAGCGTCTTGGCGGCGTCAGCGACCTCAGTCGAGAAGGAGTCGTTGGCGTTGATGATAGCGATGGTCTTGGGTGGATTCGGCAGCGCGAGCGCCGCTTTGATCATCGCGCCAGCGTATTCTGGGGATGGGCTAAGCACCCCGAAGATGTAGGGGTTGTTCTTTTTGAAGATGGCCTGCGCAGCGCCGTTGCCCTCGACCATCGGAATCTGGTACTGCTGGGCGATCACCTCATCGGTCAGCGTCGCTGCCGAGCCGTACGGGCCAAGCATGAAATTGACCTTGTCGGATGTGATCAACTGCTTGGTGAGCTGCGCGCTCTTCTGAGCGCTGCTCGCGTCGTCGTAATACTTGATTTTGACTTTGTAGGTCTTGTCGCCGACCTTGATGCCGCCCGCCGCATTCACCTGCTCGGCCCAGAGCTGGTAGCCGTTGAGGGTATCTGTACCCTCATGTGAGAGGCTGCCGGTGAGCGAAACTGGCGCGCCGAAGACGAGTGTGTCCGAGCCGCTACTGGCGCCACCGCTGCCACCACAGGCAGCCAGCGCAGCAGGCAAGATGAGAACGAGCATCGCCACTATCGGCAACGGCGCACGCCAGTTTCTGCGTGAGCCACGAACCATGTGAACAGCGTTCTGTGCGACTGTTCTCCACTGAGACCGGAGATGGGATGCTAGTGAGCTGCATGAACGAACCGATAAGCTCATGTCTTGTCCCCCTTCCAGCTGTTCTTGCCTGCCGTCACACAACGCCACTCGGCTTTCTTGGCCCACTGCCTGTCCTCGACAAGCCCGTGCGCGGGGCGAATGCAATCCACCAACTACGATGTGGAGATCACAACAGGCGCCTGATGTATAGTGAACTACGTCACAATCCGATACATTCTCTCGCGACTGGCGCTCATCGTGCATGGCGTGCATGATGAGTAGCGAGATTCGTGCCAAAAAAGAGCAGGCGGCGCTAACGTCGTGGCAGCCGCGTTTCGTTGTGGGAGGAGGGGCATGTATGCCGCCGACAGAAGCGTATCCGGCGCTGCGCACAGCAGTGCGTGAACTGTGCGCCCGATTCCCGGTGGAGTACTGGCGCGACCTCGATCAGCGACGCGCGTATCCGGAAGACTTCGTCGCCGCGCTAACAGCGGCTGGCTACCTTGGCGCGCTGATTCCGCGTGAGTATGGTGGGCAGGGCATGAGCCTGACCGAGGCGAGTATCCTTGTCGAGGAGATCAATCGCTCAGGTGGCAACTCTGGACCATATCATGCCCAAATGTACACAATGGGAACGATCCTGCGCCACGGATCGGCGGCCCAGAAGCGCGCATATCTGCCAGCGATTGCGCGCGGGGAGGTGCGATTGCAGGCATTCGGTGTCACCGAGCCTGATGCTGGCACAGACACCGCAAGCATTACGACGACCGCCACACGCATCGGTGACGGCTATCGCATCAACGGTCGTAAGGTCTACATTTCGCGTGTGCAGCACTCTGATCTGCTGCTCCTGCTGGCGCGCACAACGCCGCGTGAGCGCGTAGAACGACGTACCGATGGCCTCTCGATGTTTGTGGTTGATCTGCGCGAGGCGATTGGCCACGGGCTGAC